>VBHV01000723.1 GCA_005881995.1 Chloroflexota bacterium
GCAGACGATCGCGGCCACGATTGGACAAGGGGTGCTGGGTGTGCTCCAATCCCCTCAGCCACCGCCACCCGAAGCGATGCTCACAGCCCTGCTCAATGACATTACTGCCCTCTCAGACCAGTTCGTCCTCGTCCTGGACGACTACCACGTGCTTGAGGCCAAAGCGGTTGACCATGCTCTCACCTTTCTGCTCGAACACTTGCCACCGCAGATGCACCTGGTCATTGCCACCCGTGAGGATCCACCGCTGCCATTGGCCCGTCTGCGTGCCCGGGGGCACTTGACCGAAGTGCGCGCCGCTGACTTGCGTTTTACCCCCTCCGAAGCCGCCGCTTTTCTCAACCAGGTGATGGGCCTGGACCTCTCGGCAGAAGACATCGCCGCCCTGGAAAGGCGCACCGAAGGTTGGATTGCCGGCCTGCAATTGGCTGCCATTTCACTGCAGGGACATGAAGATGCCGCCGGCTTCATCACCTCTTTCACCGGCAGCCACCATTTCGTGCTGGACTACCTGGTGGAAGAAGTTCTCGGGCAGCAGCCCGAACGCGTCCAGACGTTCTTGCTGCGCACGTCCATCCTGGACCGCTTCTGTGGCCCCTTGTGTGATGCCGTTGTGCTCGACCCCTCTGTTTCCGGGCGAGCAACGCTGGAAGATCTCGAACGCGCCAACCTGTTCATCGTCCCGCTGGATAACGAGCGGCGGTGGTACCGCTATCACCATCTCTTTGCTGATTTGCTGCGACAGCGACTGCAGCAGAGCACTGCCTCGTCTCCAGAGGATGAAGGGGGAGGCGTGGCCGAATTGCACCGGCGTGCCAGCCAATGGTATGAAGACCAGGGCCTGGAGATCGAAGCGTTTCACCACGCGGTTGCCGCCAATGATGTTGAGCGCGCCGCGCGCCTGGTGGAAGGCAAGGGGATGCCCCTGCAGTTTCGCGGCGCGGTGATCCCTGTCCTTCAGTGGCTGGAGTCGCTGCCAAAGACGGTGCTGGACGCCAGGCCCTCGTTGTGGGTGATGTCTGCCTCGGCGTTATCGATGACCGGCTTTCTTCCTGGCGTCGAACCGAAACTGCAAGCGGCCGAAGCAGCCTTGCAAGGTGCCGAGGCAGACGACAAGACCCGCAACCTCGTCGGGCATATTGCCGCCATACGGGCCCTGGTGGCTGTCGCTGAGAACCAGGTGGAAACCATCATTGCCCAGTCGCACCGCGCCCTGGAGTATCTGCACCCTGACAACCTGGCGGTCCGCACTGCCACTATCTGGAAGCTGGGGATTGCTTACCAGCTCCAGGGAGACCGTAGCGCGGCCAGCCGGGCCTATAGCGAAGCCATTGCTATCAGCCAGGCATCCGGCAATATCATCATTAACATGTCGGCTTCAATCGGCCTGGGTCAAGTTCAGGAAACCGAAAACCAGCTCTCACTGGCAGCCGAGACCTACCAGCGCGTCCTGCACCTGGTAGGTGAGTTGCCGCTGCCGGCTGCCTGCGAAGCGCATCTTGGCCTGGCCCGTATCTGCTACGAATGGAACGACCTGGAGGCCGCCCAGCAGCACGGGCGACAGAGCCTCCAGGTGGCACGGCAGTATGAGAGAGTGGTTGACCGATTCGTGCTCTGCGAGGTGTTTCTGGCTCGCTTGAAACTGGCCCAGGGAGATGTGGGCGACGCGACCGCTCTGCTAGCCGAGGCCAGTCAGTCCGCGCGCCAGCACAACTTCGTCCATCGGATGCCTGAGGTTGCTGCCGCGCAAGTGCTGACGTTACTTCGTCAGGGCGGTGCTTTCTCCCTGGCGCCGGCAGGTGGAGGCCAAGGGGTGGCAGGATGAACGGCTCAAAGTGCTGGTGCTGCAGGTGGTCGCGCTGCAGGCCCATGGCGACAAGGACCAGGCGGTGCAACTGCTCTGTGACGCGCTGGCGCTGGCCGCGCCGGGCGGCTTCATCCGTCTGTTTGTCGACGAAGGTCTCCCGATGGCTCACCTCTTGTCCGAAGCAGAGGCTAGTGGGATGATGCCGGATTATATCGGGAAGGTGCTGGCAGTATATGAAGCTAAGGAGCACAAGAGCGAAGACACATCGTCTCGGCCTACTGCCCAGCCCCTGATCGAGCCACTGAGCCAGCGCGAGTTGGAAGTCCTCCAGCTCATGGCTGCCGGACTCTCCAATCAGGAGATGAGCGAGCGGCTGTTCCTCGCCCTGGATACGGTGAAAGGACACAATCGGAAAATCTTTGGCAAACTCCAGGTCCAAAGGCGCACCGAAGCGGTCGCACGGGCCCGCTCGTTGGGTCTGTTGTAGTCTATACGTCAGTGTGCTCGCACACATGCTCTCAAGAACTGCTTGCAAGCAATCTAGCAAGCTAAAGCTTGAGCATGACTACCGTCATGGAGCTATGCTACTGGTAGCTCACACGGGATGGGCAACGAGTTACAAGCAAGGAGGAACATATCCTATGATGCCACAAAAGGAAGCCAGTGAAGCGATCTACCAGCAAGCAGACCCAGTGTATGGGAGATACGAGGGCAAGCAGACCTCATCTGCTGGCCAACACGATGAGACATCCTACGAGCAAGATTGGAGAGAAGGACCGTCCGGCAAAGTCTATCCGCTCCCACATGACAAGACGAATATCCTGCGTTTCACACTGGCGTTGATTGCACTGGGGCTGATTCTGCTGTTCGGTCTGCTCTTCATTGTGGTGATCGGCGGGGAGATCGGGTGGCCTAGTTTCACTGTTGCGTGTTTAGCTATCCTCATCATAGCGGGTGTAGGCATCAACAGTGTAAAGTAGGGTACCATTCACCAGTTATTCCAAGTATGTAGCTATCCTCACCAGAGCGGGTGTAGGCCAAGAGGGATAGAGTCATGTCAAGCACATT
>VBHV01000039.1 GCA_005881995.1 Chloroflexota bacterium
GCCGTACATACCAACAAAGCCCCCGGTGGCATCGCCTATCGCTGCTCCTTCCGCGTCACCGAGGCCTCGTACCTCATCGAGCGCATCATGGATACCCTGGCGCACGATCTGGGCAAAGACCCGGCTCAGCTGCGCATGCAGAACTTCATCAAGCCCGAAGCCTTCCCCTACCGCTCCGCGCTCAACTGGACCTACGACAGCGGCGACTACGAGGCCGCGCTAAAACTGGCCATGAAGAACGTGGACTACGAGGGGCTGCGGCGCGAGCAGGCGGAGAAGCGCGCGCGCGGCGAACTGATGGGCATCGGCATCTCCAGCTTCACCGAGATCGTCGGCGCCGGCCCCGGCAAGCACTTCGATATCGCAGGTATCCAGATGTTCGATAGCTGCGAGATTCGTGTGCATCCAACCGGCAAGGCGATTGCGCGCATCGGTGTGCAGACGCAGGGCCAGGGACATGAAACGACCTTCGCTCAAATCATCGGGGCTGAACTGGGCATGTCGCCCGATGATATCGATGTCGAGCACGGGGACACCGATACCGCTCCCTATGGTCTTGGCACCTACGCCAGCCGCAGTACGCCCGTCGCTGGCGCGGCCACCGCCCTGGCTGCTCGCAAGGTACGCGACAAAGCCAGGAAGATCGCCGCCTACCTGCTGGAGGTGGGTGAGGAAGACCTCGAATGGGAGCCTGGACGTTTCTTCGTCAAAGGCTCACCGGGCAAGGGCAAGACCATTCAGGAACTGGCGTTTGCGGCCTATACCAACTGCCCGCCCTACCTGGAGCCGGGCTTAGAGGCCGTCAACTACTACGACCCGCCTAACCTGACCTACCCGTTCGGCAGCTACATCTGTATTGTGGATATCGATCGAGGTACCGGGGAGGTTCATATCCGCCGCTTCATGGCGGTGGATGACTGCGGTACCATCATCAACCCGATGATTGTCGAGGGGCAGATTCACGGTGGTTTAACCCAGGGGCTTGCCCCCGCGATGTACGAGGAGCTGTCGTACGACGAGAACGGCAACGTCCTCGGCAGCAACTTCCAGGACTACCTGATTCCCACTTCGATGGAGACGCCGCACTGGGAGACCGATAGAACCGTCACCCCTTCGCCGCATCATCCCATCGGAGCCAAAGGTGTCGGTGAATCGCCCACCGTGGGTGCGCCACAGGCCATCGTGAACGCGGTTGTCGATGCGCTTGCGCATGTGGGCGTGCGCCACATCGATATCCCCGTTACTCCCTGGAAGGTGTGGAATATCCTGAAGGAGAAAGGGCTGACATCGGACTAGCATAAGGTTGTAGGGACAAGGGGCGGTGTGGGGTGGATGCGGGGGCCTTGTGCTTGTCCTGGGTGGGGAAGCAGGCACCCCACACCGCCCCTTGTCCCTACACCTATTTGCTTCTATGGTGAAAAACATTGAAGCGTACCCTGCATTGCTGTTTTCCGGGCAATATACCATGACTGAAACACTGCTTGAGCTTGCCTACCGTTTGGAGCAGGCTCGTGAACCGTTTGTGATGGCCACAGTGGTCTGGTGCGAGCGCCCAACTTCCGCGAAGCCTGGGGCACAGGCCATTATCCGGCCCGACGGAAGTATGACGGTCTGGATAGGCGGCAACTGTGCGCAGCCCGTCGTCTTGCGCGAGGCGCTGCGTATTTTGCGTGAGGGAGATGATCCCTATTTATTGCGTCTTGGCTCGCCAGACACAGGAATAGTGCGCGACCACGTGCGCCTCTTCCCTATGAGCTGCACGAGCGGCGGCATCCTGGATATATATATGGAACCACATGTACCCCAACCTCAGCTTTTACTCATCGGCGACTCTCCTGTGATCGCGGCGCTAAGTAAACTTGCACAGGTTGTCGATTTTTCGGTAACGCACCTCACCTCTGCCGACCTTAGCCAGCTACAGGTGAACGAGCGCACGTATGTCTTGATTGCCACGCACGGGCAGTATGATGAAGATGCGCTGGAGCAGGCATTGCGCAGCCCCGCCTCTTATGTTGGCATGGTGGGGAGCCATAAACGGGCTGAGGCGTGCCGGAGCTACCTACGCTCGTCCGGTTTAACCGAACAGCAGATCGAACGCCTCAAGGCGCCTGCAGGATTGGATGTAGGGGCCGTGACCCCACAAGAAATCGCCGCCAGTATCCTTGCCGAACTGGTGCAGGTGCGGCGTCGGGGCCGGACGCTCGAAGCGCCTCGTGAAGTACCCCGGCAGGAACAGGCGCAAAGCGAAGACCAGGCGCGGAGTTCTGCTACTGCCACCGACCCCGTTTGTGGTATGATGGTTGAAATAGCCACTGCTCGCCATCGAAGTACCCTGCATGGGCAAGACTATTATTTCTGCTGCCCTGCCTGTAAGCGGCTATTTGAACGCAATCCGCAGGAATACCTGGTACAAAACGAGAGGTGAAAAAGACATGGAGTTTTCTGGTACGCAAACCATTGCAGCGCCCATCGAAACCGTGTGGGCTTTTTTAATGGATGTGAATAAAGTCGCGGCCTGTGCGCCCGGATTCCAGAGCCTGGAAGTGCTGGGAGATGAACACTGGAAAGCAGTCGTGTCTGTAGGAATCGGTGCCGTCAAAGCCAAATTTACATTGGATGTGACGCGCCCGGAGATGGAAGAGCCGACGCATATGGTCGTCAAAGGGCGAGGAAAAGCGCCCGGAAGCGCCGTTGAGATGTCCGGCGACATGGTGCTTACCTCGCTGAACGACGCTGAAACGCAAATGGACTGGAAAGCCTCAGTAGTGGTAAGCGGTACGATTGCCAGTGTGGGGGCGCGGCTGCTGCAAGGCACGGCGGAACGGCTGACGGGCCAGTTTTTCGCGTGTCTCAAAACAACATTGCAGGCTCCCAATACCGTGAATACGGGTAGTTAGTGTCATGGAATCTGCGGTAGATCGCTGGCAAGCGATAATCGACGCGCGGGCGCAGCAGATGGACGCGGCATACGCGCGTCTTGGGCGTACCAGCGCTGATTTCTGGGACCGCCGGGCGCGTGGTTTTCATCGCTCGACGAAAGATACTATTGCCAATGATCCTCTGTATCGCAAATTGCGCGCTATCGTCACCCCTGAGACAAGCGTCCTGGACGTTGGCGCAGGCACTGGACGCTTTACCCTTGCGCTCGCACCTCAAGCGAAACACATCACTGCTATTGAACCGAACGCCAGTACACCCACTGATCTCTCAGCCGATATTGTGATATGCAGCCACGTTCTCTATCCCCTCAAGGATATCGTGCCATTCCTCTCAAAACTACAGGCCGCGACACGTCAGGCCTGCTACATCTACATGCGTGCAACCCCCATCGATGCCCTGACCGCTCCTTTCTGGCAGCACTTCCATGGCGACGAGCGCTGCCTGCCTCCGAGCTACATCCATGCGCTGGATGTGCTGTACGAGATGGACATCTACGCCAATGTGGCGATGGTTCATCTTCCCCCCAGTCTGCGTTACCCCTCGGTTGACGTGGCTGTGTCCGAGATGATGGAGCAACTGATCTTACCTGGTGATGAGAAGACACGCGATGAATTACGCGACCTCCTGACCGGCTGGCTGGTTGAACAGGATGATGTGTTGGTGCCTCCAGCGCAAAACATGGTGTGCGCTATTATGTATTGGACATCTTTTTAGCGGCCGTATCAGCAACGTAGCCTTAAACGTGAGAAACTTCAGATGATGCAGGTGGAAGCTGAAGAAACGTTGGAGATACTCTGTGAGAAACCAGGCAGTGGTAGTCTTGCCTGATCCCATAATCCCCTCTACAAAAATGAAACGCGTTTGAATCATAAATACATCAGGTTCCTACATTAGCTGGCACAATCATACAACTGTAGTCCCTGTATGCCACCTGGAGAAGGCGGTGGAGTTATGCCGACACCCGAAGACCAGAGGTTTGTTGGCACGGTACTACAATGTGAATATACCCACAGCGTAAGGTCGCCGTTTTGCCCTTCCTCGTTTTCGAGAATCTGCTTTTGAATGGACTCGAGTATTTGAGGCGGGAGATTGTTGAATGAAATGGGAGGCGGCAACAAAAAGAAGCGCACCGTTCCATGGCTTACCAGGGATTGTAGCTGTTGCAGCGTTAGTATTGGGTCGGTGCCTGTAAAGCCGCCCAACGCCATCACCGGTTTGCCAGTATCGAGAACGATGGGAGCGGCGGTTGCTACATTGAGCGTGGCAACGAGGTAGTGGGTATGCCCTTGTTTCGCCTCCAGGTATTGAATGAGTTTTGCATCGCTTAACCCACTTCCGTTGCTATTCCCAACGTTTCTTGCGAGTGGATTATTCGCTCCCGCCGACGACGGACCGGCAAATGGCAGTGTCGGGTTGACGCCCTGCCAGACGGGAAGAGCAGACCAGGTCATCGGCGCGAACAGGAGCGCCAGCAGGCCTACCGCGATCGTCACAGCGGGATTGGGACGCAGGTGCGGCAGCAGTTGCCCTATAACGAGCGTTGCAGCTACCAGTATGGAGAGACTCACAATGGTTGGCGTGAGCCATCTACTCCAATACGGATAAGCTGACAGTAGCCATACTTGTACGAAAGCGGTAATCAACAGTGCTCCTGGAAGCAGCCATCTTCGCCAGTCAATGCGCTGGTAATCCTGCCAGAGCGACACAATGCCAATGCCCACCAATGCGCAGGTAGCGGGTGCAAGCATTGAAAGGTAATAACGGTGATAGAAGTTCGCGACGCTGAAAAAAACATACATGGTTATCAGCCATGTTCCCCACAGTACGAGGGCCTGCTGGTGTCGTTGCAGCGGCAGCCGTACGCGCGTTTGCCAGCCAGCTACCAGCAATCCGAGTATGGCTAGCGGCAGCAGCCAGCTAATTTGCCCGCCCAATTGTGTATTGAAAAGCCGTAAAGGGCCGGCCCCTCCATTTTCGCTTGCTGCTACAACGGTGGCTGTGGATGGAGTAGAGGCGCCGATGTTTGCTCTATGATACCCGGTGAGACGCTCCAGGCCGTTGTAACCGAAGGCCAGGTCGATCTCAGAGTTGGCCTGGCTGGACCCAACGTAAGGCCGCTGAGATGCCGGGGTGAGGTCAACCGCCAGAACCCAGGAGAGTGACACGACGAGCAGCACAAGCGCGGCCAACGCTAGATGCACGATGCGTGTGCGCCAGCGAAGAGGCGCGCCGAGCAGGTACACCAGTCCGAAAGCGGGAACCACTAAATAGGCTTGCAGCATCTTGATATTGAACCCCAGACCTACGATCAGCGCCGTGAGCAGGAGCCAGCGCAGGCGGCCTTTTTCGGCGGCGAGGCTCACGCACCAGCTTGCCAGGAGCAGAGTGAGCACCAGCAGACTATCGGGGGTGTTATTGCGGTTCGTGACCACGCTGATGGGTGTGAGGGCCAGCGTCAAGGCTGCGACCAATCCCGCCGCCGGGCCAAAGACGCGGCGCACCAGGAAATAGAGCAGCGCGACGGAGAGCACGCCAGCGATTGCCTCCGGCAGCAGTATGCTCAGTCCGCTGAAGCCGAAGATTTTCGCGCTTACTACCTGTATCCACAAACCTAAAGGCGGCTTATCTACCGTAACGAATCCACCCGGATCGAAGGAGACGAAGAAAAAGTTATGAAAATTTGCCAGCATGCTTTTCACTGCTGCCGCATAGTAGAGATTGCCATAGCCTTGTTGATCAAGCTGAAAGATATTGAAAAAGGCGGATATGAGTAGCACGGCACCAAGAGCGACTCGCTCCCATAATGAGACTGGGGTACGTGTTGGGGGTGTTTGTGCGCTATCAGACTCCTGTATATGTGCTCCATCTCTCATGGGGATTCAGTAAAAGCGTTCAGGTTATGTGCATTATACCTGATATATGCCATTGTTTATCTTCTGTATTGGTGTTATTTTAATATGGTAGGGATGCGCCTCATTTTTTTGCGAGCAGCAGATCGGGAGAGAAGCATGTCATATACAGCAACAAAGAACGCCGAGGACAGACCCATTATTGCATGGCTCCTCGCCTCCAACGAGCCGTGGGTCGTCTACAACACCCTGCGTGACCTGGTGGGTACTTCTCCTGGAGATGTCGAGGTACAGGCGGCCTACGCCGCTCTGCAACAGCATCCGGCTGTTCAGGAACTGTACGAGGCCGTCGAGGTCTGGCCGCCAGAGAAACCGCTTGGTCGGGCCTATGATCCGAAGGATAGCATCTGGAAACTCGCGACGCTGGCCGACTTTGGATTGCGGCGCAACAATGAGCGCATCGCGGCGGTCGCGGAGCACGTCTTTGCGGCGCAAGCTGAGGATGGTGGCTTCCTGCATGGTGGTTTTGACCATACAAAAAGCTGGCACACTCGCCCATACGAATGTCTCACCCATGTGATGACCTATGCCCTGGCCCGCTTCGGCTACATTGGCGATCCTCGCCTGGAGCATGCCTACCAGCAACTCATCTCCTGGCAGCGAATAGATGGCGGCTGGCATCCCAATACGCTGAACTTGCCAGGAAACGCGCGCGAAGCCGAACCCAGTTGCCCCTTTGGAACAGTAAACGTCCTGCGGGCAGTTGGGGTGCACCCTGAACTGCGAACCAGCGAGACAGCTCAACGAGGGGCTGACTACATACTCACCTGCTGGACACGTCGAGCAGAACCGTATCGTCCGGTAGGATTCGGTATCGGCAGTACCTGGGACAAATTGCAATACCCGTTGGTGCAGTACCAACTCTTAAAGACGGTCGAGACGCTTTCCATGCTTCCAGCAGTTCAAACCGATCCGCGCTACCTGGAAATGGTTGAGCGCATCAACACTAAGCAGAGCGCAGACGGTCGCTGGCGGGTAGAGGGCGTGAACAAACCCTGGAGCGCATTCGACTTTGGACAAAAGAAAGAGGCGTCGCCGTGGGTAACGTTCCTGGTGCTTCGCATACTCAGGAGACAGAACTAATGTTGAAGTAGAGGGTCAATAAAAAGAGAAGCAAGCATGAACATAACTCATTCATGCTTGCTTCTCTTTGCGTGATCGGCACAGATCTCAGGCGATGGACCTTTCCAATTTCTCGAAAAACGATTTGAGCGAGTTCTTGGTGATACCCTGGCCAATGGGGTTGTTAGCGATGGCGATAGGGCCTTCGAGATCGGCTTTCGCATCATAGGTTAGCAGCGCACCATCTGGTTCGTCGATGATGATAATCTGGCTGGTGGCGTTGACAGAACCGCCTGTGCCCTTGCGTTTGACTTCCAGGACGAGCAGATTCGGGTCCTGTCGCTGTGCCATATTGATTACTACGCCATATGGCCCTTTCAGTCCGGGCAAGGGAGTCGTAATATTTGCTTTAATGCGGGTTGCGTCCAGAATTTCCACTGAATTGCAGCCAGGGATGCATGTCTGTAGAACTGAGGGATTGACAATAGCATTGAAGACTTGCCTGCTATTGGCCTTAAATTTGTGTGTGCCGTTAAGTTTCATGAAAACCTTCCTTAAGTAAGAAAATATATACTGGCCGTAGTGTTCACGGCTCTAGGCCGTCAAGCCAGTTACTCAACGTTATTTAACAAAATGCATTGTAGCGGTAACGCGACATTCTTTCAAGCAAAAAGCCATACCATTACCAATTGTTCCTAATGAACCTAGGCAATAGTCCTGTATGCTTTCAGGGAAACGTTCCGTAGGAAGCAGATTATCCCTCTTGACCCAAATGTGCTACGTAAGGCTGACCTCCACAGTGCGTGTGTTATACTGCCTCCAGGTATATCAATAAACTTCAGATATTTCAGTATCCTATGCCAAGTAATAGGGGAGAGCATGATGGTAGGTCCTGGTGAACACGAAGAATCCAACCAGCAGCGATGGAATGCGCGTTTTGCGAGGGGGCGGTTAGGGCTTTCGGCTTCGCTCGATGCAACGCTGGCAGAACCCAAACTGGACGAGGATGAGTCGGCGGAGGAGGATGAGATCGTACAGCCGCAACCTGGTCCGATGCTTATTCGTCCGCGCCTGAGTCTGCAATCAAAACAACTGCCCGCCGTGCGTCTCGTTTCTGAGGAATCGGCGAAGACCGGAGCTGTCGATGCACTTCCTGTGGCCCATCCCGCGGAAATGCCGCCGCCTGGACAAAAGAAGAAGCGCCTGGCGGGGCGCAATACGAAAGTGCACCTGCAAGCAGTGCCAAAACAGGAGAAAAAGGTTGTGAAAAAGTCACCGGCAGAAAGTCCCAAAAACGAACTGGCGGCGGACGTGGAAACGCCTGCGGTGATGGCTCTCAAGGAAGGTGTGACTGAAGCGCCGGTGGCTGTGAAAGCCATAAAGGATAGCGTTCCGGTACGCGAAAAATTAGCAGGTTCTGGCCGGTTTCTCCAGGGTCACGCGGAGATAACTGTCGAGAATGCCCATGTCACGCCAGCGAGCGTGGTGATGGTGACACTGCTGGGCGATCCAGGGCCTGTAGTCGTACAATACTACACCCTGTTGCCAGGATTTGGGTTCACCGTCCACCTGAGTTCACCGGCGAAGATAGATACTCCCTTTAATTACGTGATTCTCCTGGGGGAACTTTTCTAGCAGCTTGCTAGAGGTCTCCCTCCACTTCTCGCTTGAGTCGCGTAAAAAACTCCTCCATGAACGCAAATCGTTCGCGGGCCATCTCACGCCCGGTCCTGGTCGTCATGCGATCGGGTAAATTGCCGAAGAGCAGCTGAAACTCGATGCTCGGGGAGTAATCAGGACGGCGTCGCAGCTGGCGTATCAGCAGCGGATCAACCGGCTCAACGATATCACCGGGAACGGGCGAGTAGACCTTCTGGTTGTACCTGCCCGTGACGCAGTAGAGGCGACCGATTCCAATGGCTCCGAGACAATCGATCTTATCCGCGTCGTAGAGGATGCGGCCCTCTAATGTGCGCGGGATAATTCCACCGGTCATGCGATGTTCGCGAATAGCCTGTTGCACCGCAGGGATGGCTGCCTGGGGAAAGGTCGTACCTGTGAGCAGGTCTGCGGCCAGTTCGGCGCCAATGAAGGCATGGTCTCCGCCGTCCCGCCGTTCGCGCGCCTGTCCAATATCGTGCAGAGACACCGCCGCCCAGATGGTAGGCAGATCGCCACCTTCGTGTGCCTGGATGGTATCGGCAAGGGCCATAACACGCACTAAGTGATCGTAATCGTGAGCAGCATCTTCGCTGCCTTCGCGCTCCATCGTTACTCTGGCGAGTTCCAGGAGCCAATTTCTAAGCATGCTCAATTTCGGGTTTTCTCTCCAGGGCCGGTAAGGTGAAGATAAAGCAACTGCCATCCCCTAAAATACCATTGCTCTCAACGTGAATAGTCCCGCCGTGCATCTGGATGAGTTGCGCGACAATATACAGGCCTAAACCAATGCCCCTGGTCTGGCTTTCTATGCTGTTAGGGGCGCGATAGAAGCGCTCGAACAGGCGGGGCTGCGCATCTGGCGGGACACCCATACCTTTATCCTGGATACACACCTCGACAATGGGTTTGCCATCGCTATCGGCGCATCGACGAAGCCGAACAGTAATCGGCCCGCCGAATGGGCTATATTTTATCGCATTATCAACCAGGTTGGCAATGATCTGCTGCAGGCGCGCACTATCGCCTTCTACCAGGTAGGATTGCTCCCCTGATTCAAGCAGGCAAGCGATGGTATGAGCCTGGGTGGTTGTGCTGCTCTGAACCACCACCTGCCGTGCGATTTCCGCCAGGTTGACCTCTGTTAAGCTGAGCGTGAGCTTACCGCGATTGAGATGTGAGACTTCTAAGAAGGTCTGGACGATATCGGTCAACTGGCGAGTCTGATCCTCGACGATGGAAAGATTTTTGACCGCTTTTGCCACTATTTCACCGGTGTCTTCCTGTTCCTTCGGCATCAGGCGTGCCAGGTTGCGAGCCACCAGCTGGGTTTGCGCCAGGATGACGGTGAGTGGAGAGCGAAATTCATGAGCGGTAATAGCCAGGAATTCATCTTTGAGGGCATTGGCCTCGCGCATGGCTGCCTCGCTCGTGCGAGCCTCGATGGCTTCCTGTTGCCAATGTGCCTGGTCAACGGCCATGCCTGTTAGCTGCGCTATGCCGTCAAGCACTGCAATATCCCAGATGCTAAATTCATACCGTTCTTGCTGATTTTGAGAAGCGTCAGCTCCATGAAGTTGAGAACGATCTAACACAATCAGCCCATGCACCTGGCTATCGTGCTTAATAGGTGCCGCGAGCACCATGGTATGCTGAAGTGGGTTGGGTTGATATGGATATTGCTCAACATTGATAAGGGCCGCGTGACCCGCCACGAGCTGTGAATAGAATCCGTGATATTGACCCGGTCCCGGATCGAGCCAGATGTGCTGGTCCTCGATCCAGCATTCCTCATTCTCTTCAGAAAAACCAATAGTTAACAACGGCGTGAATTTCTGTAGTTCCTCGTCAAAGAGGTATATCAACCCACGTTGGCAATTCAAGGTGGTCAAGGAGCGTTCCAGCACATTGCGCAGGATTTTCTTGATGTCAGTTATGCCCGAAACGGCCTCGGCTACGTGCAGCATCGTGTCGAGTGCCTGGCGAATACGCTGTTCGGCGCGAATAGGTTCGGTGACATCGCGAAATGCGCTGACTACCCCGATCTGCCGCTCCGAGCTATCCAGCATGGGCGCAATATTGATCTCCAATATGCGCTCTTCGCCGTCGGCGCGCCTGGTAACGAAGCGCTCCGAGCGAATACGTTCACCACGCAGCGCGCGGGTAAGCGGGAATTGTTCTTCTGTAATGATGCGACCATCTACCGTATAGGTAGGGTAGCGTCTCAGGAAGTTGTTCAGGTGGTTTCTAAAATTTTTAGGGACGCCGAGGAAGTGCGATGCGGCATTGTTCAGCACAAGGACGTTGCCTTGCATATCTGCGACCGTAATGCCCTCCGTCATCGCGTGAAAGATGGCGTCGAGTGTAGTAGCCCGTTCATTGGCCGCCTGAGCTGCCTGTCGAACCTCAGAAAGCAGATGGATTTTTTCTACCGCCAGC
>VBHV01000040.1 GCA_005881995.1 Chloroflexota bacterium
GGTCTCTTCCTGCGGGACCAGGAAGGCAACCAGCCCGATGAGATGGCTTGTCCCAGCGACGGTAGTAGGAATGGTATCGCTGGTTTCCGAGATGGTCGTCCCACCAAATTGCAGGCGAAGATAGTCGGGGGGATACCCATTGGTCCCTTGCGAAGAGGGATTATCAATCGTGAGCGCGAGAACGAGAAAGCGCTGCCCTTTGTCTGCCTGCACTCCACCGTCGCTGAGCTTGGCTGTGGCTGTGGTGAGTGTCCAGAATGTTCCCCCATAGGGTACGCGCACATTGGGGCTCACCTGTTTGGCTTGATACTGGCTCAGGTTGGCCTGACCGGTCAGGGGGAGAGCTATTTGCGCCTCGGTATCTGTCCCCATCTGGAGGACGAGCTGGTTCACTTTGACGGTTGTGGGAACAGGAAAATCGATCCAGGTCGTTTGATTGCCTTTTTTCGTGGGACCGTTCACTTCCTTATAACCAGCAGGAGGAACCTTCCTCCCCCCTGGCAAGATCAAGGCGAAGGCTGTCGAGTAATGATAGTAGGGATCGATGCTACTCCCCGAGTTGGTATCATCGGCACCATTTTGCACGGCGTGCAGATTGAGGCGCACCACCCCATGTGCGGGTATATCACGATCGTCGGCAAAGCTCGTCGCCTGCTGCGCGTTGAGAATCGTGATATCGACGCTCGCATAGGTGACCGTGGCATTGATCGGTGTCGTGGTCAGCGGAGCCTGGGTCGGGGTGATCCCACTCTTGACGCCGGTATTCGCTGTGTTGCTGCCTCTGCTGGTAACGAAACGAAAGGCAAAGAACCCACCTGCACCGAGCAAGAGCAGCAGGAGCAGGAGGATCACCCCCACCTTCAGGATCCCTCCCGACGAGTTTTTCTGTGGCCGTGCATAAGCTGGTGGTGGCTGAGAACTCTGCAAAGGCGGTGGATATCCTTGCTGACCAGGAGGTGCTGGTTGAGAGACTGGCTGTGCCTGCGGCGGATACGCCGTGTATGGTGGCGGCGGCGCTTTTTGTGTCGGAGCGTAGCTGGCAGGATTGCCATTGCCAGCGCTTGCAGGCGTTCCACAGTTGGGACAGAAACTCACGTGAGCAGGGACGGGTGTGTGGCAGTGTGCGCAGACCTGAGTGATAGACTGTGCCATCATCTGTTTCCTTTCAAGACGCTCGACGAATGCGAGCCTCTTCCATCTGGTTCGACTCTACTTCTGCATCCGCCAAAGTGGGGAGAAGAACTGAGGACATCCCTCGCCTCTTGTCTCCCCCAGAGAAGGCGGACTACGCCAGGAGGACTGCTGCCCTCCTGGACCTCCCGCGACTTTCGCGGATGCACGACTCACCTACGCAAACGTGAATGACTGCAACATCGGCTGGAAGAGGTTAGCGTTCATGTGAGTAAAGTCGTTGGTGTACGTTGAATATTGAATTTGCCAACTCCTGGCTGTGGGTGATGTTGCTGGATGATTGTCAGCCATCACGACCAGCTCAGCGTTCACTGGCTGAGTCTGGCCTGAGATCTGTTCATCGCTAGTGGCGGCAATCTGATCCCAGGAATCTCCCCCAACCATCGCCGTTGACGCGATATCGACTTTTTTGTAATTGGGTTGTGCCATGAACGCTTGCTGCCAAAAATTGAGTGTCGTGGAAGTTGGATGGACCAATCCCTGTTTCCCAAGCGTAATAGCTAAGTGGCTCCCTTTTGTCGCGCCAGCGTGTTCATCAATGAAGGTCACAGAACCATTGGTCCCTTTCTGCACGGTCCATCCCTGCGGATAGCTGATGCTAAAGCCATCGCCTGTATAGGTTGCCAGATTGGTGGCAGATGCGGACGTGGGCTGAGCAGGAACAGAGGTGGGATGAGAAGTCGCGGGCGTATTGCCGCTCGTTGTGGTTGGAGCAGTTCCGGTACTCCCACCTCCCAGACTGCAAGCGGCCAGCACGAGCACGAGAAGGAGGCTACACAGGCTCAATGAGAGCCTGGAACGTGAAAAAAAGGATGGCGAGCGGTGAGAGTGTTTATGATACATGGTGATTTCTCCATCATTTCTATGAATTGGGAGGGACTGATACAACATTCTTACATGAGAAGCAATACATGTACGGTTATTAGGGGTAATCAACCCGCTATCTCTTTGTGGTGACTTGCATATCGCTTTTCCTTGCGCTATCGGCCAGATCAATTGCTTGCCTAGCCATTTTATAAAACAGTAATGTATACTGATATTGCAAGCATAGCATACCTCATCCTGTTTGTCAATATTCGGTGAACGAGTTTGTATAATGAAATTGAGGTGATATACTGTTCCTATGGCACGCAAATACCAACTCAAGCAGCGCGCTCAGCGCCAGGAAGAAACCCGTCAGCGGATTATTGACGCGGCGGTCGAGCTTCATACGACGATGGGACTGGCCCAGGCCACCATTAGCGCCGTCGCAGAACGGGCAGGGGTGGAGCGGCTGACCCTCTACCGTCACTTCCCCAATGAGTATGAGCTCTTTGTGGCTTGTTCCAATCACTATCTGCTCACTCACCCCTTGCCTGATCCGAGGCCCTTGAGGTTGATTGCCGACCCTCTTGCCCGTTTGCGCCAGGCGCTCGTCGAGGTCTACGCCTACTATCACTCTACAGAACAGCGTTGGGTGAATATCCCACTGGATGGGCAATCTGAGTTCTCCACTCCCTATATTGAGCGTTGGCGCCAGATGCGGGCAGAGCTTGCTGCAGGGTGGGAGGTTTCTGCGCGCCAGCCTCCGCTTCTGGAGGCGGCACTGGGCCACGCGCTCGACTTCCAGACCTGGTACTCACTCGTTCGTCGGCAGGGACTTGACGATGAGCAGGCGATTGATCTCATCGTTGGCATGGTCTGTTGTCTGGTTGATGGCCAATAACATCGCCAGTTCGGGATGTTCTGGAATGCTCTCCTGGTCGACTGAACACTGGAGGCGAATACGTCACAGACGTGGCCCGTCTGCGGACCCCCTCTCAAGGACCTGGCATTAGTACTCCTTGCTTTCCACCACCTCGACGATCCGCACTCGTGGGCTCTCCATGACCGTTCCTTCGACGCGACGCCATACCTCGCGCATCGCAGCGAGAAAGGTCTCCGCTTTGCTTGCGTTGTCGAACTCGAGGTCGACCATGGCGTAGTTTGGATTGTCCATTGGTCGTAAGACCTGGTAGCGGCGCACTCCCGAACGCTCTCTGCCAACCGGGTCGCTGTCGAATGCCTTCTTCCAGGCATCGAAGTTGGGGACTGGGTGTTCGATTTGTACAATGGTCATTTCGGTTCCTCTCTTTTTAGACAAATGTAGAGCTATGGTCCCCAAGCTCGGCTCGGAGCCATGCCATGTGGAACGATTGTGTCGTTTGACGGGAGTGCAATTGCATCTGATTGCATCTTCGCTAAGAAGAGTGTAGTCGAAAAGCAGAGCCCTGCCATCGAGGAAAGTAACTAGATCGAGAGGCTGATGGTACGTAGATGTCTGGGGAGGTGCGTCTGGGGAGGTACGTAGAGCATTAGCGTTTCGTCAGCCCTTTTTCAACCGCCCACACCGCAATTTGTGCGCGCGAGGTAAAGCCCAGCTTTCCCAGAATATTGCTCACATGCACTTCGGCGGTTCGTTCGCTGACCACCAGCAGATCAGCGATCTCCCGGCTCGTCTTGCCCTGAGCAATGAGTGCTGCGACTTCGCGTTCACGTGCTGTTAAACCGCCAAACGCGTGCCTGGCGGCCTCATGGGGGAGCGGCGGTTTTTCCTGCGGGAAGGAGTCAAGCGCCGCGCGCTCGAATTGGTCGCGCAAGGATGCATCAGTGATGGTTGTCACAAGTTCCTCGACGAGTTGCCGCCCCGCAGCATATTCCTGCCGAGCCTGATCTTTGCGTTGGAGGAGCTGGTAGGCTCGTCCCAGCAACCGATGAATGGTCCACAGGACAGGCCGGGCGTTGCGCACCATGGCTCCCCGTTTCGCATCCTCTAACGCTTCTACCGCTTCATCCAGATGCGACAGGGTCATCAGAGCCTCCCCTTTCAATTTCAGCAGATGAGGAATGGGCTGTAGAGACTGACCGGGAAAGAGACCCGGTGCAGATGCTAACAAGTGCTCGGCCATCTGGAGCGCGGGGCCCGCCTCTCCCTGTGCCAGCACGAGTTCCCCCCAGGCCAGGGCGATATCCCGCTCTGCCATAGTCCGCGGCTGCTGTTCGCGTGGCATGACCGCTTGCAGTACGGCCTGGGCCGCGGGCAGATCGTGGTTCAAGATGTATGCCCGTCCAAGGTGAGCCGCAAGGGCGGCCATCCAGAATGTGGAGCCAAGGGCAGAGGCTCGCGACAATCCGCCTTCCAACGCTGCCATTGCCAGAGCAGGCGCCAGCAGCAGCACGTAGATGTGCCCCAAGGCTGAAGTGCTGGCGACCATCCACTGCTGGTGCTCAATCTCGCTGGCGATGCGGTTTGCCTCTTGTGCATGGATAAGCGCCGGACCGAACTCCCCAAAGGAGAGCAGGGTATGAGCCAGGGTATTTTCGGCGAAGGCCTGGCCTGCCAGCGAATCGATCTGGCGCGCCAGGAGCCTCGACTCTAATGCATCCTGCACACACGCATCCAGGCTCGAGACCAGGCTCTGCGTGTCACCCAGGCTACGGAACAGGGCAATCGCTTGCCCGAGCTGTTCGACCGCTTTGACCCTGTCTCCACGCATCCCATGCGTTATCCCAAGCAGATCCAGCGTTTCAGCCATCCCCTGGGTGTTGTGCTGTTCCTCAAACATGCTGAGTGCTTCTTGATGGGCTTGCAGTCCTTCCTCAATGCGTCCGGTGTTCACGAGCCAATTTCCGAAGCGATTGAGGCTGCGAGCCCGCAGGAGTGGAGAAGCCTGGCGCGAAGCCTGGTCAAGGGCCTGACGGAACCAGGCTCCCGCCTGGGCATAGTCACGCTCGGCCCACAGAAAACCGAGCGCCATCATACTCTGCCATTCCATCGAGCTATCGGAAGCCGTGCGGGCAGTGTCTAAGGCACGCTCGTAGTCGCTCCGCGCGCGGTCGAAGTCACCCAGTGTTGCATAGGCCTGCCCCCGCGCGTAATACAGCTTGCCTGGTGGTGTGATACGCAAGTGATGGGCCGCGTCCAACGCATGTCCCAGGTGGAGGGTAGCGGCACGCGGCGCATACAGGGCCAGGGCTTTTTCTCCGGCGCGTTGCGCGTACTCGAGCACTTTTACCCAGACCTCGGCCTCATAATAGTGAGAGGCCAGGTCCTCCAGATGGGTATCAAGCATGGGTGTCGTGGCTGAGCGTTCTTCTATGGCTTCTGCGAGCGTGCGATGCAGCGAGCGGCGCTCGCGCGCAAGTAATCCTGCATACACGGCCTGTTGTGTGAGCGCGTGACGGAAGGCAAACTGGTCCGCCGATACTTCCACCACGAGCTGAGTCGCCACTAATTCCTTCAGCAGCGGCAACAACCGGTCTTCATCACACTGCATGACCTGTTGGAGCACCGCAAAGTCGAAGCGCCTTCCTGCCACAGCAGCAAAGGTGACGACTCGCCTGGCCTCGGCGCTCAACTGGTGCGTCCGCTGTTGCACGGCATCCTGCACGCTGCGTGGAACCGGCACGTGTTCGCTCCGCTGATCTGGATGCAGCTTGCACTGCCAGACCCCGTCATCAGACAACAGTACTCCACGTGAGACCAGGGAGGTGAGGATCTCCTCAATGAAGAACGGGTTGCCCTCGGTGAGCGGGTAGATGAGATCCAGCAGGTTGGCCCGCTCGCTGATCTGGAGAGCAAACATCGCGTCCAGCATGGCGTCAACATCGCTGCGCGGGAGCGGCAGCAGTTGGAACTCCTGGGACAGCCGCGTGCGATCTAACTGCGCCAGGCAACGTTGCAAGCTCGGCTGAACCTCGTCACTCCGATAAGTCATCAATAGCAGCAGAGGCTGCGTAGCGCAGGAACGGGCAAGAGGCTGGAGGAATTCCAGGCTGACATCGTCGCACCAATGCAAGTCTTCGATGACGAGCAGCACGGGACGTTGGCTGGCTCGCTCTTTGAAAAAGCGTGTCAGGGCCGCAAAGAGGCGGCGTTTCTCCTGTTCGGGATCGGGCTGTGGGGCAGGAAGAGGACCAGAAAGGTCCGGTGCCAATTCTGGCAGCAGCCGAGCAAATTCCAGCACGATTGGGTCAGGAGCGTCTGCAGTTGGCACAGCCGACGCGCGCAGCAAGTCGAGCAGAGGCGCATAGGGGTACGAGCTATCCATCTGGAAGCAATTGCCCTGGAGCAGGAAAAAGTCTTGAGCCTCGGCATAGGCTTTTGCCTCGGCAACCAGGCGTGATTTGCCAATACCTGCCTCACCACACACGAGGGCAACACCCCCCTGTCCGCTCCTGATTCGATCAATGAGCCGAAAGAGTGCATCGCGTTCGGATACACGGCCAATAAAGACCGGACACATGATTGGTGCTGAGAATGATCTCACGATGCGCGTTCACCACCTTCTGATCAAATGCTGAAAGAGTAGGGTACACCTTCCTCCTCTTAATGAGTGCAAGACAAGGCGACAGTTCTATGGTCGTTATGAGTTTCTCCGACGCCACGTTCGTATTTCACTATCAGCAGTCTCATCTGCCTGCTCTGCATAGCGCAGCGTTGTTTGCAGGTTCTTATACCCCAACTGCTTGCGAATGGTCGGCAAACTGATTCCACCATTGATGAGCTCACCTGAGATAATGGTTATTCTAGCAGGATTCTGCGGCATTTGGAAGAGCAAAACGACGATTTTTCACCCAATAGTCCAGGCATCCTCATCTTTGCGATTGTTCCTCGTTCGTTAGAAGGAAAAACTCTGCTTGATAGATAGAAAGACGAGGAATGCAGTATACCCGTTGATTACATGCGTACAGGCGACGCATCTTGATCCAGTTAAACAAAGGCGAAAGTCGCCATAGCCTGGCACGAGCCACCTATTTCGGACAAAAGGGAGAGGTGCGCCAACGGTATCGCGAGGGGCAGGAAGAGCAACTCGGAGCCCTGGGGCCAATGCCATTAAAATAAGGAGAACCTACGCTCATACTGATGAGCTAGAATCAGTGGTTTTGAGCGCGCTCTTGCACTTATTTTAATGGCATTGCCCTTGCGGTCGCCCTGGGGTACGCCAGCAGTATCCAAGTTGGCCATGAGCCATGAAGTTTTCTTAATACTCCTTCCTACGTAAAAGAGGCGCCCCCAAATTTGGAAGCGCCTCTTTTACAGTAGAGAACCCAGATTCAGTACCCTATGCCAACACCCGCGCCTTAGGCTCATAGCGCGTCTGCGTAACCAGCACCAGCAGGATCACGCCCACGCCCGCAATGATGTGAGGCAGCCACGCGTTAGGAGACTGGTTGATGAAGCCGAACAAGAATGGCGACAGAGCCAGGAACGCGGACGCCACAAAGTCAAACACCAGGTGCATCCACATAGGAATAAACTTCACGCCCGGTATGCCCAGTTCATAGTTCGTCAACAGACTATAAAGAATCAGACCTGCGCCCAGAACCATCGGGACAATGACCGCAGCTCCACCTACACTATAGAAGTTAAAGATGAACGGGGCTGCCAGTAAAGCAATGCCTCCTATATAATCAAAGTAGGCATGTATCCCGGTTGGAATAAAACGAATACTCTTCATAACAACAAACCTTTCTGCTGGAGATTCCAGTGAATACTAATGACAACACAGGTTAACTCATTTTGCCGGAGCACCATAGAAACCGCTTCTATTGTGCTTACTGTTAGCATATACGGGGGGCAATGAATTTTGGATTACTCATCTCTTCAGCTTGCAGGGGCATTAGTTACGGAACTGGCACAACTGACCGGAACAGGCTTCAAACGCTTTCGCGAGGGAAAATTTTAGTGCAAAATTAAGCAAGCGACCGGCGTCCCAAAAATAATACCGAGCATTTTGCGCGGTATTTGCACACTATCTCAAGTTCTTCGATATACCTGGTAATGAAAAGACTGTCTGCTTGAAAGCAAAAGTCCCATCAAACGCGAAGATTTGAGGCCGATCTGGTTTGATTATATGTGAGGAGTAATTTGCTACTCCCAACAGCCATGTGCTACAATGAGACTGTTCCATTCAATGGAACTGCTGATTGATTGCTAGACCTGTCATCTTAGGAACGGAATGTGACCACATACACCATCGAGGTGCGAGCAATCGCAGAGCAGTACGACATACTCGCTCAGCAGGTCGCTCGTGAACTACTACAACTATTCGACACGGGCGGCCCTCAAGGTTTACCCGATCACCCGGGCCACCATCACCAACCCCCCTACACACTACGTACCGCGCAACTCTACCACCTCACAGGCAACCTATCCCTCCCAACCATAGAACAACTTACCAACCGCTTATTGATCGACCCCGTCACCCAACAGGCCACCATCTCACAAACAACTCCGACACCCCAGGCCGAGCATATCATCGACGTCTTCTTTCACCCCGGTGTCACCGACACCCTCGCCGAAAGTGTCCTCACCGGCGCCTCCATGCTAGATATCACCGGCTTACAACGCGTAGAAACAGGCCATCGCTATTTCCTCGACAGCCGTTTGACCAGGGACCAGCTTCGTCTTATCACCGAATCACTGTTATACAATCCCGTCATCCAACAATACACCCTTATTTCACAATCCAACACCCCACCCAAACCCAATGTAGGGGCGCAATTCATTGCGCCCTCCGATACGTTCCATGATACCTCCGTCACCTCACCTGATCCTCGCCAGGACGCGATCAATCGCGTCCCTACATCAACCATGACCAACGAACAACTCCTCGACCTAAGCAAAAAGGGCTTGCTGGCCCTCAACCTGGATGAGATGCGCACCATTCAACAACATTATCGCCAAGAGGGACGTGAGCCAACCGACGTTGAACTCGAGACATTGGCGCAAACCTGGTCCGAACACTGTTCCCACAAAACATTTAAGGCCACCATCGATTATCGCGAAGTGGATAGCCACGGTCATATACTCGAACAGGAAACCATTCCCGGCCTGCTCAAACACTACATTATGCGCGCCACGCAGCAGGTTGAGCGCCCCTGGGTCGTATCAGCATTCAGCGATAACGCCGGTATCGTCCGCTTCACAGAAACCCAGGATATCGCTTTCAAAGTCGAGACACACAATCACCCCTCGGCCATTGAGCCGTTCGGGGGAGCCAATACCGGCGTGGGCGGCGTCATTCGCGATGTGTTAGGGGTTTCCGCTCAGCCCATTGCCTGCACCGATATCCTCTGCTTCGGCCCGCCCGATACTCCCTCCCAGCATTTACCGCCAGGCATCCTTTCGCCTCGCCGTATCGCCAGCGGCGTGGTTAACGGTGTGCGCGACTACGGCAACAAGATGGGTATTCCTACCGTCAATGGCGCCATCCTCTACCATTCCGGCTATATTTACAACCCGCTCGTCTTCTGCGGTTGTCTGGGTATACTGCCGCGCGGCAGCCACCCCCACTGCGTGCAGCCCGGAGACCGCATCGTCGTACTTGGTGGCCGCACCGGGCGCGACGG
>VBHV01000041.1 GCA_005881995.1 Chloroflexota bacterium
CATCGTAGCGATGGACAGGCAGGGCAGAATGCTCTTTATCGCCAGTCCCAGCCAGGTGTTTACCCTCAACCAACTCGCCGACCTGCTCACCTCGTCAGACCTATCCATCGACATCGCCCTCAACCTGGACGGCGGCTCATCTACCGGCCTTTACGTCAATGGAGGCAGCCAGCATGTCGCCATTGATTCGTATGTCCGCTTGCCACTTGTGGTGATTGTCAAAGCGAGGTAATCGAACCCTCACATCTTAATAAGCGCGCCCGAAAATGGCCTCGCACGTGGCCGGTTTGCCGGTATAGATGCTTTTACCGGACACGCCGCCCTCCGGCTGATCGAAAGGAATGACGCGCAGGGTCGCCTTGGTTTCCTCTTTGATGGCCAGTTCGGCTGCGCTATCCTCGGCCCATTTCACACGCGCAAACCCGCGCCTCTCGATAATTTGCCTGCTGCACCTCTTCCAATAGCCCGGGAAGCACAGTTTCCAGGGCATCGATGGAGACTGCTTCTTTCGAGCGATTATCACGCCGCACCAGCACAACGCTGTTGTGCTGCACATCGCGCGGCCCGATCTCGATACGCACCGGAACGCCGCGCATCTCCCACTCGTTAAACTTCCAGCCAGGCGTGTTCTCGCTCATGTCCACCTTCACGCGAATCTTGCCTTTCAGCATCTTCTCGATGCGTGTGACCACTTCGCTCACACTCGCTCTATCGGCCTCCTTACGCCAGATCGGCACAATCACGACCTGGTACGGCGCGACGCGCGGCGGCAAGATCAGTCCTGAGCTGTCACCATGCACCATAATCACGCCTCCAATGGTGCGCGTACTCAGTCCCCAACTGGTCGTGGCGCAGTACTTACGCTGCCCATCGGCATCCAGGTATTGCATATCGAAGCCCTTCGCGAAGTTCGTGCCAAGATTGTGGCTGGTCGCCGATTGCAAGGCTTTGCCATCGCCCATCATAGCCTCAATCGAATAGGTGCGCAGCGCGCCGGCAAATTTCTCGTTTTCGCTCTTGCGTCCCGCTATCACAGGAATGGCAAGGTCTTCTTCAGCGAAGGCGCGATAGACCTCCAGCATCTGCAACGTGCGCTCTTCCGCCTCATCGAGCGTGCGGTGCGCGGTATGGCCTTCCTGCCACAGAAATTCGGTTGTGCGTAAAAACAGGGTTGTGCGCTTCTCCCAGCGCACCACGTTGTTCCATAAATTGATCAGGATGGGCAGGTCGCGATAGCTTTGTATCCATTTGGCGTAGCTATACCCGATGATGGTTTCGCTGGTTGGACGGATTGCGAGCGGCTCTTCGAGTTCTTCACCTCCTCCGCGCGTCACCCAGGCCAGTTCAGGGGCAAAGCCTTCCACGTGCTCCGCTTCTCTCTCCAGGAAGCTGCGTGGAATAAACAGCGGAAAGTAGGCGTTCATCACGCCCGTTTCCTTAAAGCGCGCGTCCAGCAGGCTCTGAATATGCTCCCAGATGGCATACCCATACGGTCGGATAATCATACAGCCGCGCACAGGCGCGTAATCGGCTAACTCAGCCTTACGCACCACCTGGTTATACCACTGCGAAAAATTGTCTTCCTGGTCAACGATCTCCTCAACATACTTCTCTTCACCGGCCAATGTTTTTTCCTTTCTGAACCCATTGATTCCTAAAAATGTTGCAGCATTTGCACGCAATAAAAAAACTCGTCCTGACATTTTGGACGAGTCTATAACCCGTGGTACCACCCTTTTTGAGCCGCGCTTTACAGCACAACTCCACTTATGCGGTCAAAACAGAATCTTAATCGCTCCTCCTGTTAACGGTGAGGTTCCGGTCAGTTTCTCACTGACGCTCTCAGGTGGGTTCGACGCGGCACCATCCATCGGCTTGCACTCTCCCGACTCGCTCTTCGACTACGCCAACGCCTACTAATCCCGATCAGCGCGTTTCCTATGATTGTTACGTCAAAGATACACCAAGTTATACGCGCTGTCAAGCGTGTCGCGGCAGCAACCAGGGCGACCGCGAGGGTCACCCGTACAATACCAAATCGCCTGTTTTACATGTAAACGTGGTATCATCTCAATAATGAGGGGATATAGCCCAAGAGAGGCAATCAGGTCATGGAAAAGGCACACTGCCCTCGAACGTGGTGCACGCAAAGGAGCAGGGATGGTGAGGGCTGTATGGCCAAATCTCCTAGAAAGAGGCAACTCCCTAGACGAAAACCGAGGGGAACGTGTAAAGTAGCACTATGTTAGAAGATTTCGATCCCACCACCATTGAAGAAGAAAGTCTGCGCCAGGTGGTCATCTCGCTGATGAACCTGGTGGAACAGTTGTCGACCAAAGTGGCCGAGCAAGCGGAAGAAATCCAACGCCTGCGCGATGAAAACAATCGTCTCAAGGGAGAACAGGGCAAACCGAACATCAAGGCCAACACCAAAGCGAATGCATCGCTGTCCTCAGAAAAAGAACGTCGTGTCTCCAAAGCGCACCACAAAACCAACAAGCATGCCCAGATCAGGATCGATCGGGTTGAGGTGGTGAAAATTGGTGAAGTATCCATGCCAGTCGACGCTCAGTTTAAGGGCTATGAGGACGTCATCGTACAAGACGTTGAGTTTCGTACCCAAAACATCCGGTTCCGGAAAGAAAAATACTACTCGCCCAGCCAAAAGCGGACGTATCTGGCAACGCTTCCAACGGGCTACACTGGTCAATTTGGACCCGGAGTCCGAGCATGGGTCTTGACGCTTTACTATGCAGATGGGATGAGCGAGCCAAAGATCCTGGACCTCTTGCGCACGGTGGGCATGTCGATCAGTGCGGGACAGCTCTCTGACTTGCTGATCAAAAACCAAGAGCAGTTCCATGCTGAGAGCGCAGCAGTGGTGAAAGCGGGACTGGCAAGTAGCCCGTGGCAGCATCTCGACAGCACGGGCACCCGAGTGAATGGAAAAAACGAGCAGTGTCATATCCTCTGCAACCCCTTGTATACCGCCTATTGTACCTTACCGGCCAAAGATCGTCTAAGCCTGCTTCGTGTGCTTCAAGGAGGAGCCGATCCCGTCTTTCAGATGAACGCACTCGCCCTGGAACTGCTGGCTCAGTTGGGAGTCTCTGAGAAGTGGCGTCGCAGGCTTCCCACGCTGTTGTCGCACGACCAGACGTACACGCAGAACCAGCTCGACGATGTGTTGGATGCACACCTGCCCACCTATGGAACCAATCTGCGCACGAGGGTGAAAGAAGCTCTAGCCATCGCAACCTACCGAACCCAAATCACCTACCCGGTAGTCAAACTGCTGCTGTGTGATGATGCCCCCCAATTCAACGGCTTGACCGTCCAGCTGGCCCTGTGCTGGGTCCATGAATATCGCCATTACAAAAAATTGGTGCCACGCTTCCTTGCCCATTGCCACATCCTGGAACAGTTCGCCAAGGACTTCTGGAAACTCTACCGAGACCTGTTGGCCTACCGAGACCATCCGAGTTCGGCCGAGGCTGATGGGTTACGGGCAGCCTTTGACCACCTCTTTGGGCAACCCAGTGGCTACCAGCAATTAGATGAGCGGAAAGCTCTCACGCTGGCCAAGAAAGAACCGTTGCTGATGGTGCTTTCCCATCCCGAAATTCTCTTGCACAACAATCCAGCCGAACTTGGTGCCAGACAGCGGGTACGCAAACGAGACGTGAGCCTGCAAGCACGCACCCCAGATGGCATCGGGGCGTGGGACACCTTTCAGACACTGGTGAGTACCGCCACCAAACTTGGGGTGAATATCTACCAGTATTTTCATGACCGTATTGCTCAAACCAACTTGTTGCCCAGCTTCGCCCTGCTCATTCAAGAACGATCTGCCGCGGTTCACCTCGCCGCCTCTTGGGCTGCAACAACGTGAACCGTGGCAGATCGTTGCGCGCATTCAGAGACACTACCCAACCAACAAGAACCTCCTCATGCTGGTCTCTCCCTCCCTGCATATGAGAACACCCTGTCTATTCCACCCGATGATCGCTTTTTCTCTCCCCCCATTATTGAGATGATACATGTCTATCTGATCATACGCATGGGCTAAAAGCTTTGCAGCGCCTTTTGTCGTGTATCGGTTTTGAGGTTCAAAGCGTAATATGACAAGTATATTTCTCTTTCCGAGCATAGAAACACGTCATAGTCCGTGAAATATGCTGCCGGGTTGGGAAAACATAGCGTGTTTTCTTGAGAGGAGAAGAACATGGTCTCAACACAAACTGCAAACGTGCAGGTACAGGATAGAGGCAACCTTCAGCAAAACAGAAGCGGCATGAGCAGCGTCAACGTCGGTCAGGTCGAGCGTTGGGCATCTCTGCTCGCTGGAGGCGTAACGGCACTCTTTGGAGTAGTTCGCGATATACGCCGCGGTAAACCAAGTGGAGTTGGCGTGACGTTAGCATGCCTTGGTAGTGGGATTCTCTACCGCGGTGCCAGTGGTCATAGCTTCATCTACCAGGCTCTTGGTATCGACACCACTGCCAACAATCAGAGTGCAGAAAGCGTACGGGTGGAAAAGGTTGTGACGGTCAATCGTTCTCCTGAGGAGTTGTCTCATTTCTGGACGAACCTTGATGCCGCACAACAAAGTGAATTTACGACGACCTCCCCGGGAAATTCGGCATTTCCAGGAGTACAGAAGAACGAATTGGAGGCGTGGGAAACACTCAAAAAGACAATTAGCGCCCATGGAGGGTATGTAGAATTTGAGCGCGCACCTGATGAACGAGGTACAGAGGTGAAAGTGATTCTCTTTTATACTCCTCCAGCGGGTAACATAGGAAGAACCGTAACGAAACTTTTAGGCAATTCACCCGAGCAGCAAATTACCGAAGACCTCCGCCGCTTCAAAGCCATGATGGAGGCGGGTGAGATTCCAACTATCGAAGGTCAACCTTCTGGTCCAAAGTAAAGGAGAAGCGAGAGATGAAAGCGGTCTGCTGGTATGGCATCCATGATATACGGGTCGAAAACGTGCCTGATCCCAAGATACTCAATGCGCACGATGCCATCGTAGAGATCACCTCGACAGCGATATGCGGTTCCGACCTGCACTTCTATGACGGCTATATTCCGGGTTTCGAGAAAGGTGACATCGTCGGACACGAGTTCACGGGGAGAGTCGTTGAGGTCGGAAGCGAGGTGAAGAAGCTGAAGATGGGCGACCGCGTGGTCGTGCCGTTTCCTATTGCGTGTGGCAGCTGTTATTTCTGCCAGCAAAACATGTGGTCATTGTGTGACAATAGCAATCCAAACGCCAAAATCGCGGAGATGATGTACGGCTTTTCACCGGCAGGTCTCTATGGGTATTCACACATTTATGGTGGTTATGCAGGTGGGCAGGCAGAGTATGCGCGTGTTCCGTTCGCCGATGTCGGCCCGATCAAGATTCCCGATGGCCTGACCGATGAACAGGTGCTCTTCCTCTCGGATATCTTCCCTACCGGCTACCAGGCGGCGGAGAACTGTAATATCCAGCCGGGCGATATGGTTGCGGTGTGGGGTTGCGGCCCTGTCGGTCAGTTCGCCATAAGGAGCGCCTATATGCTTGGTGCAGAGCGCGTCATCGCGATCGATCGCTTTCCTGAGCGACTGCGCATGGCTGAGGAGGGGAATGCGAGGGTCATCAACTATGAGCAGGTTGATGTTCCAGAGGCTCTGCGAGAAATGACGGGCGGACGCGGACCGGATGCCTGCATCGACGCGGTCGGAATGGAAGCTCATGGCGCGAGCATTGATGCCATCTACGATAAGGTCAAACAAACGCTGCGCATGGAAACGGATCGCCCGCACGCCTTGCG
>VBHV01000042.1 GCA_005881995.1 Chloroflexota bacterium
TCCTACACTGATGATCTTCAAAGATGGTCAGATGATTGCCCGGCTGATGGGACCTCATCCCGGTCGCTTAAAGAGCGAGATCGACAAAGTGTTGACCCACAACGGCATCGCCGTCGCCAAATGAAGAGAACAACAGGATAGCCCGGACGTTGCTGGTTGAACGGTCGGCTTAACTCTTTATGGTTATTTGCGCTTCGGTAATCACTGGAGACTGCTATATGGAGCCGGAAGCCTTATCAAGAAATGCTCCTCAGGCAGATGCATATCATGATAATCGTTCTCGTCAGGTTCATAGCCAAGATGGCAGAGAACCTGTACGTCAGCAGTCAAGCAACGCACAATTTGGTTTTCTATTTGACCTGTTCCCTGGAAACCATGACATGGATAGTAAAATAATCTGCCATCTTGCAATTGCTGGACGCCATCTCCATCATGGTCAAAAGTGACGGTATGGAAGTCAATACTGCGCCCGTGCGCATCACGCATGACAAAGCGTGTCGGTAACTCATCCTCGGTTATCTCATATCCGATGGAATGGAGTGCCTGTTGTGCCAGGGCAAATTGATCAAGAGAAATCACCAAGTCAACGTCGCTATGTTCGCGTGTTTGTGTTCCCACCAGCGCGTCTACTCCCCACCCTCCGTCAAGCCAGACTGAAACGTCAACATTTTCGAGTTGATTGATCACTTCCAGAACATCGTGCGCTTGCATCATTACCAGACCTCGAGGGTAGGATAAAATCATCGATAGTGAAGATTCTACCACCATTCGCCAATATAGACGTATAACTGAACAGATGCTACACTGATGTCGAAAAAATCGTATCAGTCTATTATTCTGAGGAATTTCAATTGACCATAAAAATGAAATGCGAGGCTTACCATGATTGAACTTGAAGCGCCTATCAAAGAAGTCACCGTTTATGCTGATCGCGCCCTGATTACTCGTTGTGGTGATATTGAACTTGAGGCGGGTGAACACGAATTGCGCGTCAATAATCTCCCCCAATTTTTACGCGATTCGCTGCGCGCCTCTGGACAGGGGCCACAGGGATTGCGCATTCTCAACGTTGATATTTCGACCGCGTTCTTGAGCCGCCCACCGGAGGCCGAATTGAGTACGCTCCAGGACGAATTGGATGCGCTCATACAGCAGCACAAGTTGCTCGAGGCCCGTCAAAACGCACTTAATGATCGCCGCCAGTGGCTGCGTGCATTGGGTGAGCAGTCGCGGGACTTCGCGAAAGGTTTGGCGCAAGGGCAGATGAAACCGCAAGATTGCGCCGATTTCTTTAGCTTTACCGCCAATCAAGCCTTGCAGGACGCGGAGGCCGCGCAAAGCCTGGAGGTGCAGTTGAAACAGGTGCAACAGGAAATCGCGACAAAGAAACGCGAAATTGCCGCGAAACAGGGGCATACGCTCTCCGATCGCCTGGCGGCGGTGGTAACTGTAGCGATGGCGCAGGCGGGAACGTTTGAACTGGAGCTGTCTTACTTAATTATGGGCGCATCATGGCATCCCCATTATGACGTGCGCGTGCAGATGAAGGGCGAGAAGAGCGAGGGCGAAGTCGAATTGACGTATGTGGGCGTGGTGCAGCAATCCACCGGTGAACGCTGGGAGAATGTAGGTCTCTCGCTGTCAACGGCCCGGCCCAGCCAGTCGGCGGTATTACCTGACCTGACACCCTGGTATCTCAATGTGTATACGCCTCCGATGCCTCTTGCCTATGGCGCGCCTCAAGCTGCTGCACCTATGCGTGCCGCAAAATCAAGGGCGGTTCCAGGAGCAGATGCCAATGTCTACTTGCCACAGCAATATGCTGCCATGCCTGCGATGGCTCCTATGTCAGTGGCATCGACGATGGATGAGGAAGAGCAGGAAGAGTTTCAAGAGATAGCTACCAGGCAGGCTGGCGTGGCGACTGCGACGATTGAAGCGACGGGGACCGCGCTAATTTTTCGCGCCGGTCGTTCTGTAGATATTCCCTCGGACAATTCGCCGCACAAGACCACCATTGCGCGGGATGGTCTGCCATGTACGTTCGACTACGTAAGCGCTCCGGTGATCGATGAGCAGGTACATTTACGTGCGACCATAATCAATACTACTGAACGGGTTCTTTTAAGCGGAGAGGCCAGCATCTTTTTAAGCGGGGAGTATGTAGGCACGACAAAGGTTAAGACGACTGCGCCGACGGAAAAATTCAAGATTTTCCTGGGTATTGATGATGGCATCAAGGTGAAACGGGAGCTTGTCGAGCGCCTGGTGGAGAAAGGCAACGCTCTGCAAGGGAATATCCGGCGCATCACCTATGCCTATCGTATAGCCGTGCATAATTACGCGGCGAACTCGCGTAGTATCATCATTCGCGATCACCTGCCTGTATCGCAACACGAGCGCGTCAAGGGGAAAGTGCAAAGTATCCATCCAACGCCAACAGAGCGCACCAAACTGGAGTTACTCATCTGGCAATTTTCACTGCCTGCCGGTGGGGAGCAGAAAATCGACTACCGTTTTGTAGTGGAGCATCCCCAGGATATGCGAGTGATGGGGTTGCCATAAATGCTATCCCACCCGGAACTGCCTATCGAAGTGCAGGAGGAAGTCCAGTTCCTCATCAGTAAAACCATAGTGTTGCGCCAGCGTACGGTCGATCTCATCGATGATTGATATAGACTTGCCGGGGAACATGCACTGGATGGTCAGATGACCGAGGCCCTGGAAATGCATAGGTATCAGTTCCGAATGCCTCAGTAAATCCTGGGCAAGCTCAACGGCGATCTTTTGTAAGGTTTGCTGCAAAGGGGCAGGTATCGTCTCTATATCCAGGGGAAAACCTGACACTTCGCGCATGTTCAGATTGCGGCAGTCACTGCCCGTGGTGAGGAACCAGTAAAAGAGGTGCGAGTTCAAGGCGACAAAGGCGAGAGCAGCATGGGCTGGGGTTGAGAAAGAAAGCGTTTTCAGTTCAGACGGATTGCGCAGGCTGCCCTGCCCGTCGAAGATTTGAGGAATGAACGGAGTCACCTGGACAAACCAGCTTAGTTTGCGTGTGTAATACACTTTATGGCTTCCGGCCCTGCGCACGTAATCGCCCAGCCGGTGGGTTTGGCTGTGAAGTTTAGCATGAATGCTTCGTTCCACTGCAGAACTATAGCGTGGAATAATGCCTGGCTTTACCAGGTCGGTAACCTCGATATATTCCAGACGCTGAAATAAATAGTCCCGCAGTTCTCGCCCTAACTTGATGTAAGACGTGGAATACACACCTGGAGATACCGAGCCTTTTTGAAACAAAATGATGCACAGGCGTGGGTGTGGAATGTCGAAAAGCTTCCCTCGCTGATCGCTATACGATGAGATATAGAGCGCCGATTGTTCTAATAGTATCTTTTGCAGGGGAATGTACCCATCGGTGCAGGTAGCGGAGGATGGCACGATCATGCCAAAGCGCCCACCGGGAGCCAGCAGACTTACGCATCTCTCGATAGTCATAGCATAAAGATTGCCCGTGGATAAGGTCTTATAGCCCGTCAACTTATCTATTTGACCGGCTTTTTCATATTCCACATATGGAGGGTTACCAATAATCACGTTGAAGCCGCCATTTTGCATGATGGAGGGGAACGCAGCAAACCAGTGGAAGCCTTGATCTCCTATCTCCGGAGAAGTTTCTGGCACAGGTGAAATATCAATATCTATCTCCCTGGTAGAGCCAATGAGCGTATTGCCTGTACAAATATGTTGATCGATAGCAGGTAATGGTTCAAGCGCTTCTGGCTGCTCGACGTGGTTCAACAGTTTAAGGTAGAGACACAATTTGCAAATCTCTACACCCTCTTGCGAAACATCTACTCCATAGAGGTTAAAGGTGAGGATGGTTTTGAGGATATGGTAGCGGCGGTTAGCATGTGGCTCAGACGATGGCTGAAGATGAGCGAGGCGATCAAGGCAAGCCCCGTACAGCGGCTCTAGAATGTTGAGCGCAGCAAACAGGAAGGCGCCAGAGCCGCAGGTAGGATCGAGTATAGTGAGACGTAGCAGGCTTTCATAGAAGGCATTTAGCAGGTCTGGTTCCTCGCAGTTCACAATTACATCTTGCGCGAACTGGCGCAAGTCCAGGTTATAAGTAATCAGGTCATTGATGCAGTGTATTTCGCCTGCTGCCAGTTTCGTGTAGATTTCTTCGTAGCGTCGCCTGCGTGCCACAACGTCGCGCCAGGTTTCGCCAGGTAAGGCACATATTGCGGGCGCGGGGTGTTTCCAGGTAGTGCGTTGAGGGATAGCATCTATTCCCTGGGCAATTTCAGGCGGTAATGCCAGTTCCATCCCTTTTTTGAAATAGGGATAGATATAGCGTTGTGGATGCGTGCGCAGCAGTTGCCAGAAAGTCGTGCCCGGGTGGAATGAACTGCCGCATTTTTTTTCGACTGCATCGAAGAGGTAGGGAATGATGGCATTTGTAGCAATGTACGAGGTGATATCCTCCTGGGTATAGTAGGCTCCCATCTGTTTCTGATTGTCCTGTTTTTCAAAAATATAACCCATGATATCAGTAGTAACAACGGTGGATTTTTGTGACTGAGCGTCATCTAAATGCCACGGGTATGCATCGAAGAAAGAGAAAAGACGATCAAAAGCTTCGTTGGCTATCTGGATGGTCGGGTTATTGCGTTATAATGTATGTTCCATAAAGAGGTCAATATCGAGGAATG
>VBHV01000710.1 GCA_005881995.1 Chloroflexota bacterium
AGAACCCGACATTGAGCGAAGCATCCTTGTATTAGCTCTTCCAATGCAAAAAAATGAAACGCACCCTACTCTAAAGGGCAGGGTCTGCAGAAAGACAAAGGAGATTATCTGTCTGTAACCTCACATCTCAGGTGTAGTGTTCAATTTTCCGTAAGTTGTGTGTCAATGTGCGAAAATGCTCCTGAGCGGTAACTCTTAGAAGTTAGAACAGTATATTCTCTTTAGGCCACGTGCAAAGCCATACATAGGCTAGCGCCTCGTCCAGACCTTTCCGCTCAGCCTTCGATCTGGTCATTGTGTCCACAAACCATTTCTCACCGCCTGCTTCTTTGAGCGCGTCTCTCTGAAGTGCCCTCAGCTCATAGGACTTGAACAGCTGCCAAGGAGTATTATACACTTGACGAAGGAAAGAGATGTGGTTGTTCATGCCCATTTCTCATGAAAGGAGAACCTGATGGAAAAGCTGGCACGATCAGAGGTTAGAGATCGTTTCTTGCAGTTCGAAGAACAGAGTGATCGGGCACTGGCGTCTGTTGAGGCGGATTCGCAAGCGTCCCCAGTCCTGGTTGCTGTAGTACAAGAATTCTCCCGCAAAACCAAGAAAGCACATTCTGGGGTGACAGATGGGGATGCGAAAGCCTCTTGGGAGGCGATTATTGAGGTCGAGCAAGCAGGTGATAGTGCCAAGGTGGCGGCAGAAGCCGATGTTCATGCTCACGAGAACACGCGTCAAGCGGTGCTCGATGCACACCTGAGCATCTGCCTGCTCAAAGCGGGTATGTAGCATTGCTTTGAATCTTTTCAGGAACCGTGAAGAGAAACGGTTCCTGAAAAGTCCACCCTGCTGTAATGGAGATCGAAGAAACTCCTTTTTGCGTGACTTGCTGCTCCTCCTCTCAGGCGAGCGTGAGAAAGTAGCGGAACTTGTTCTTCTGCACATAGCCGCCCGAGCTCCGTTTATAGGGGATCAGGGATTGCAAGATCACCTCGCGCACCCGATTTTCTCCTGCTGCACGCATCGCTCTCACCGCTGGCCCGGCTGCTCCGATCGATTTGAAGGCGATCTCCTCATCAGGATACTCATAAGGACAATCGACCTCTCCCGCAGCGGAGCAGGTGCGCCTGGAGGGGGTGGTGGAAGGAGCGTGCCAAGTGCCTTGAGCGTGACATCCGTCTCGCAATCCTCTGGTTTGCCCCAGGCCACCATCGCCACCTTGCCGCCAGGCTTCGTCACTCGTCTGGCTTCCTGAAGCGCACGGGCAGGGATGGCGGCGTATTGAAACGCGTTAAATCCCGTGACCGCATCAAAGCTGTGATCAGCATAAGGCAGTTCTTCCATCTCCCCAATGGCGAAGTTGCCGGAAGGCACCCGTTCGCGCGCAATTTCAATCGAGGCGGCAGAGGCATCAATGCCCGAGACCTGCGCTCCATGCAGGGCTGCCATCTGGACGAACTGCCCGGTGCCGCAGGCAATGTCTAAAAGCGCGGTAGTGCTGTCAAGTGCCAGTTTCATGAGGACTGTTTCGAAGAACGGAATCTCATTTCGTTCCATCAGCGTCGCCCAATAGTAGGCGCGTTCTGCCCAGAGTCCCCCCTGGAGTTGTGCTGTTCCCATAGTGTGTTCCTCCTGTCAAAAGTAGTGAAAGAGATGATTGTTTCTGTGACAAGAAAATCGTGTGACTCCGCTGCCTCGGCAACCTGGTGATTGGTTTCTCGTCACTCTTCACAATGTAGTCGGTTGAGGACGCGTGATACCAAGCCTTTATCGGTCATCTCGCACGCCATACGTTTCCTTCAAGCTATGGCGATGGCGTATCGGAAGCGATTCTCTTGCCGATAGCCTCCACTGGGCGTCTTAAATGGTGCTAAGGATGTGAGGATCGCCTGCTTGATCTTCTCTTCGCCGGCATACTGGATGGCCGCCACCAGTGGTCCGGGAGAACTGAGCGCTCTCCATGCTGTTTCGTCGTCAGGATACTCAAAGGGACACGAAACATCGCCACTTTCTTGCGGGGTCAGCCCCGCCTGCTCCAGCAGTGCCTCCAACTTCCCAGGTTCGGAGAGCGCGAATGGCCCTTCCGCTCCAGGTGGCGGCGGTGGGACGCAGGCCATGACCGCTGCGAAAGTTGTGGCATGTTCACAGTCCTGTGCTCTCCCCCACGTCACCATCGGCGTATTGGAAAGAATTAAACCCTGTCACCACATCAAAGGAGGCATCAGCATACGGTAACTCCTCCATTTCTCCCTGACGAAAGTCACCGTCTGGGACGCGCTCGCGTGCAATACTGAGCTCAGCCTCCGATGCATCTAAACCGGTGACAGACGCCCCCAGTTTCGCGGCAAGCTGCGTCGCCAATCCTGGCCCGCAACCCACATCCAGCAGGCGTGTGCCTCTGCCGACGTTGGTGAGATCAAAGACCTTTTTGTAGGCAGGTAAAAGCATCCCTTCCTGCCTCTCGGCGAAGTTGTGTGCTTGCACTCCCCAGAGTGCCCCCTGTGCCTGTGCTGTTCCCATCGTTTTTCTCCTTGTTCTTGACGTGAGCTGAGGTTCCATCACCTCTTCTGCACACAGTATAGCGGGGAAATGTTCCCTTGCCATGGTGGAAAGTACGGAGAAAAGGTGGGAACAGGGTACGGAGATTTTTGAGGGAGAAGCAAGACTGTGCGGAGATAACGCAGATATTAGAAGATACTCACCCCTTTTTCAACGACCCAGACCGCGATCTGTGCTCGTGAGGTGAAGCCTAACTTCCCTAGAATATTGCTCACATGGGATTCGACCGTCCGTTCACTTACCACGAGATGGGCGGCTATCTCCCCGTTGGTACGCCCCTGTGCGATGAGTACTGCCACTTCACGTTCGCGAGCCGTCAGCCCGCCGAAGACGTGTTTGGCAGTCTGTAGTGAGCTGGACGGTTTCCCCTTCGGGAAGGATGAGAGAGCCGCGTGCAAGAAATGCTCTCGCAGCGGCGTTTCATCGATGGTCTCCGCAAGCGCTTCGATGATCTGCCTCGCAGCAGCATATTCGCGCTGGGCTTGCTCCTCACGTTTGAGTCGGTGATACAGATGCCCGAAGGAACGGTGCACGCGCCACAGCACCGATGGAGCATGGCGAGCCTGGGCACCACGTTTCGCGTCCTCGAAGGTGTGCTCGGCTTCCTCGAAGCGTGAGAGCCTCACGAGAGCCTCTCCCTTGAGTTTCAGCAGATGGGGGATCGGTTGGCTACGCCGGTTGCCTGGTGCTGAGATCAGCAATTGCTCTGTAATCTGGAATGCCATCTGTGGCTTGCCCTGTGCGAGTGCCAGTTCGGCCCAGGCATAGGCAATCCGCCGCTCATGCTGTGTACGTGGGATGTGCTCCCATGGTGCAATCGTCTTGAGTGCTCCTTCCGCGCGCGCCGTCTCGCGGGTGAGCAGGCAGACCATTAGCAGGTAGGAGGTGAGATTGCTGATCCAATACCCTGAGCCGAGCGTCTGCGCTCGTGCTAAACCGGCTTCCAGAGCAGGGAGTGCCCGGTCAGGCGCAAGCAGGAGCAGATACGCTTGTCCAAAGCCTCCATACGTGGCGATCATCCATTGTTGATGGTCGATGGAGGTGGCCAGACGTTGCGCTTCCTGGAGGTGGGCAAGGGCCGACCCCATCTCTCCAAAGGAGGTCAGCACCTGGGCGGTGACAATTTCGACAAAGGCCTGGCCGGAAAGCGAATTCGTTTGCTGCGCCAATCGCCTGGCCTCTGCCGTGTCTTGCAGGCACTCCTCACGCGTTCTCAATGCGCTGTAGTTGGTTTCTATCACTTCCGGAGCCGAATGGATGGCTCGTGCAG
>VBHV01000043.1 GCA_005881995.1 Chloroflexota bacterium
AGAAATGGAGCCAACCCGCGGCTCTGGCAGTGCCGGCTGGGGTGATGGCGCCACCTGTGCGCGGCGGCAAGGGAAATCAGCCAGGCTGGCAACCACAGCCGCAAACACCGCAAGGTCCGATGAAAGAGGCTCGCGTCTTCATCGAACTCGATGGCAAAGTCGTTGGCGAGCATCGGCTCGACAAGCCTCTGATCACAATTGGGCGCCTGCAAGGCAGAACCGATGTGTTCGTGCCCGATCAGCGTGTCTCGCGTTTGCACGCACACATTCGCTATGAGAACAACGCCTGGGTCATCGAGGATGCTGAGAGCCTCCATGGGATCGTCTACCAGGGCACACGTATCGAACGTCTGGCTCTCACCAATGGCGACCGGCTCTACCTTGCATCAAAGGCGGTGCTCCAGTATCAAAGCCGAGAGTAGACCAGGCTGCCAAAGCAGATATGCCCCTACCACCATCAATCGGGCGCTCACCAGTCTCGCGCTCTTCTTCGAGACGCTTGATAGCACGAACCCTTTTCGCGGGCTTTCGATGATTGATGTCGTGGAAACAGCTCCCGTTGCCCTATCTAAGGTCGAATGAAATGGGTCCGGCTGTGTGCAGAGTAGCTCGTTCGCCGCGATCATGGACTAGCTAATATGTGTGTATTGTACGGGCGACCCTCGCGGTCGCCCTGGAAATCTAAGGAAATCTGGAAATAATTCATCTTGCTACTGAGGTGAACACTACAATATAATGCACGCATAAAACATTTCCGGTGTACGCTTGCAGCGGCTGTGTCCTAGATTCGGAGATGACACTTGAGTACAGAAGAAATACTACAAGGGTTTGGTTCAATACAGTTCCTGGCAGGCCCACTGAAAGACCAGGTCTTTCCCCTCGATAAAGAGGTCGTGACGATTGGCAGCGACGCGAGCAATGATGTCGTTATCAAGGATGATGCTGGCGTTTCCCGCTTCCATGCCTGGCTGATGTGGAGTGAACGCGGCTGGTCTATCCAGCGGCACGCACAGGCAGGCGTGGTGACGGTGAACGCGCTTGCGGTTGAGCAGGCGATGATTGGGGAGCAGGTGACGGTGCGTTTGGGAAAGAACACCTCGTTCCGCGTCGTTGCTTCTACGGCGCCTATCCGTCTTGACCCGGCACCTACCCAAGTAGGCGACACGGGCGCGATAAATCGGGCCCCTACGGTAGAACATAAGGAGGAGGAGGGCGCGATAAATCGGGCCCCTACGGTAGAACATATGGAGGGCGAGGGCACGATAAATCGGGCCCCTACGGTTGGAGGGGAGGAGCTTGAGTCGACGTTGATAGCGCATGTTGATGATAAGACCCTGCCATTGAAGCCGAGTGTACCTGGCTCACTTGCGCACGTGGCGGGATTGAGCGCGCATCCAGATACAACACAGATTACTCCACCTGCTGCGCTCGGTATCCCCTCGCTGGAGATCGGCAGCAACGCCTCCGGTGAAATGATATCGTGATTCGCAGCCAGAATGTTTCGGGGCAGCACCTGCAAATCATTCGGCAGGGAAACTCGTTCGTGCTGGTTCACCCGCATCCAGAGCGCAAGCAGACGATGAATGGACTGCTGTACCAGGGGCGCAAGATACGGGGAGATGAACACTTCCGCAAGGTGCTGGCACAAGGGGACGTATTTCGCATTGGCAATGAGAACGGCACGTTTGTGACGCTGACCTACGATGATGGAAGTGGCGTGCATAAGGATGCATTACCCCCTATGCGTCCGATCCGGCTGCAAGACGCCGAGGTGACGATTGGACGCTTACCGGACAATACGGTGGTACTCGCCCATCCCCAGGTTTCGGCGCATCACGCGCGTTTAGTACGCGAGGGTGGAACGTATCGCATCCTTGATCTTCACAGCACGAACCATGTGTATGTGAATGCACAGATTGTGACGAACGCGCTGCTGAAGATGGGCGATGAGATACGTATTGGGCCGTACCGGCTGGTGTTCGAGGGCACACGACTGGCGGAGTACGATGAGAGTAGCTATATTCGCATCGATGCGCTCAATCTCAAGAAATATGGCAACAATCATGCCACGCTGCTCAATAATATCTCGCTTACGATTGCTCCACGCAAATTCGTGGCTATCGTGGGAGGATCCGGCGCCGGTAAGTCTATGTTGATCGATGCACTGAGCGGGCTGCGACCCGCGCACGAGGGGAAGGTGCTCTACAACGGCCAGGATTATTACCGCAATATTGCCGCCTTCAACACGCAGCTTGGTTACGTGCCGCAGGATGATATCGTTCACCGGGATTTGACGGTGGAACGCGCGCTGTATTATGCCGCCCGCATGCGCCTACCGGGCGACTTTACAAAGGAACAGATCTGGCAGCGCATTGCTGAGGTACTGGAGGATGTGGAGATGACGGGAAAGCAAAAGCTGTTGATCAGAAAGCTATCCGGTGGTCAGCGCAAGCGTGTCTCCATGGCGCTGGAACTGCTGGCGAATCCTAGCCTCTTCTTTCTAGATGAGCCGACATCGGGTCTGGACCCGGGCCTCGATCGGAAGATGATGTTTCTGCTGCGCAAACTGGCTGATAAGGGGCATACGATTATCCTGGTGACACACGCGACGAACAATATCAGCACGTGTGATTACGTGTGCTTTCTGGCCCAGGGAGGTCGTCTTGCCTATTTTGGGCCTCCTGAAGAGGCGCGAGTGTATTTTGGGAAGGATGATTTTGCCGAAATTTACAGCAGCCTGGAAGGACGCGATGAATCGGGTCCCTACGAAGATAGCGCAGTTCCAGAAGAGGCGGAGGTACGTTTCCGCAATTCTCAGGACTATCAAACATACGTGGCGCAGCCATTGAAGGAGGCACAGGGCAACCTGGGAGGGCGCGATAAATCGCGCCCCTACGAGGGTAAGGATGGAGGGGCACAATCCATTGCGCCCGCAGAACGTAAGGATGGAGGGGCGAAATTCATTGCGCCCGATATGAAACATCTCAAACGGAGCAATCCCTGGAAGCAGTTTCTATTGCTGACTATGCGCCAGCTAGAGCTGCTCAAGAACAATGTGAGTAACGCTTCTATTCTGCTTCTACAGGCGCCGCTGGTCGCGTTTTTGCTCATCCTGCTGGTGCGCTTCGAGATCGGTGGAGGCATCTTCGACGCGAACCATCTTGTGCAGTGCCGCACGCAGATACTTACGTCATCCGGCCCGCTTGCTCTGCCCGGCGTTTCAAATGTAGCAGACCTGGTAGACTGCCAACGGGTCGTCAATTTCCTCAACGCTGATCCAAATGGTGTGCAGTACGCGCAGTCGCGGGGAGGCACAAGCCAGGCGTTACAAGACTTCATCACACCGGCGCAAAGTGGGGATGCGCAGCGCGTGATCTTCCTGGTGGCTTTTTTCGCGGCGATTTTCGGCATTATTAACGGGACGCGCGAGATTGTGAAGGAGATCGGAATTTACCGACGGGAGCGTGCGGTGGCGCTGAGAATCTTGCCCTACCTGTTCTCGAAAATGATGGTGCTGGGTGTGCTCGCCCTTGTACAGGGGGCATCCATGCTATTGATCGTGCATATCTTAGAGCCGTTTTCCCAGAGCGTCTTCCTGCCGGTGCTGCTCGAAATGTACATCACCCTGGCGCTGGCCGGGGTGGCAGGCGTGATGATGGGGCTGCTGATCTCAGCCCTCGCGCCAAACGACGACACGGCCAATAGTCTTCTCCCTATTATAATCATTCCGCAGGTGATATTCGCAGGTTCCATTATTCCATTGAAAGATTGGTTCACGCAGGGCGTTGCGGCGCTGTTCCCGACGCGCTGGGCTTTGACTGCCATGGGGTCATCGCTTGGGCTGCATAGTGATAAGATAGATGGAGGCAAACTCTTCGGGAACGATCCCACCTATCATGGGACGCTTTTCTCGATCTACAGCCAGGCAGACGCCACGCTGCGCGTGGTGATCTCCTGGGTCGCCCTGGGAGTCACCATTCTCGTGCTTACTCTGATCATCGGCATCTTTTTGAAGCTCAAGGATAATCGAAACACATGACGAATCAGTTCCGCTACACGAGCTATGCCCAGGAAATTATATTCGGACCCGGCTCTATAGCCTATCTGGGCGAGGCCATTGAACGCTTCCACTGGCAACGTTTGATGTTGTGTGCGAGCGGCTCTCTGCGGCGAGATGGAACCATCGCGGCAATTGAGGGCATATTGGGAAGTCGGCTGGCAGCTACTTACGAACAGGTGCAGCCGCACGTGCCTGATTTCCAGGTAGCCGAGGCTCTGGCGATTGCCGGCAAGCACGAGGTCGATGCGTTGATCGGCCTGGGCGGGGGAAGCTGCATAGGGATGGCGAAGGCGCTCAGCAGGGGTATGGGAGAGCAAGGCAGTAATCGCGTCCCTACACCTGTGATTGCCATTCCTACGACGTACGCGGGGTCGGAGATGACGCCGGTTTATGGGGTGACGCATCACGGCGATGGATTGGCGCGCAAGATTACCGTCACCGATAACAATATTCTGCCCAGACTCGTTATTTATGATCCGCTACTCACGCGCAAGCTTCCGGCTGCGATGACGGCATCGACGGGCATCAACGCGCTGGCTCACTGCATCGAGGCATTGTACTCCATTACGCGCAACCCGCTCTCTACGGCAGCGGCGCTTGGTGGTATACGCGCTATCAGCTTTGCGCTGCCGCGCTGCTATGTTGATGGTGACGATCTGGAGGCTAGAAGCGAGATGCTGTCCGGCGCATTTCTGGCCGGGAGCGCGTTAGCGCATGTTACTATGGCATTGCACCACGGTCTATGTCACGTTCTGGGCGGAACGGCGGGTGTGCCGCATGGGGTTGCTAATAGTATTGTGCTGCCGCACGCGATGCGTTTCAACCTGGATGCGACTGCTCCCCTGTTAGCCCAAGGTGCGGAGGCGATGGGTATCTCGCTGGCGGGTCGAAGCGCGGAGTCGGCGGTAGAAGAGGCCATACAACGAATATACGATTTGATTGGACAGATGAAACTGCCACAGCGTCTGCGCGACGTAGGCGTGCAGGAGACCGATCTTCCTCACCTGGCACAGGTCGCGTTGCAGAGCCGTGCTGTACAGAGTAATCCAAAGCCAATTCGTGACGTGGCACAAATTGAGGAGGTGCTGCGGGCGGCGTGGTAACTGGCTACGTATCAGTAATTAGACCAGAAAATAGAAAGGAGGAAGTCCCTAGTGGCATCACGATTCTGTTGGGGTGCCATGATGTTCTGTTATTATTACCTCAACAGGGCGAGGACAAGCACAAGGCCCCCGCATCCGCACCACACCGCACCTTGTCCCTACGAGCGGGGCGATGAGGACAAGCACAAGGCCCCACACCGCACCTTGTCCCTACGAGCGGGGCGAAGTTGGTTCGTAAATGGGACGCTTATTGGACGCGATAAATCGCGTCCCTACAGGCCGGATGAAATGAGACGGCCAGGGAGGTTATTATGGCAGTCAACTCAATGGATTACAGCGCGAAGGATACCGTACTTGATGTGATACGTACGGAGCGCGCCAGTTTCTACGACATTATTGACGACCCGAGGAACTGGGAGGTTCAGACTCGCTGCACCGAATGGGAGGTGCGCGACATTGCGGGCCACATGATCGATGTGACCGAAGGGTATCTGTCTCGCTGGGATATGGCCCGTACGGGCGAACCGGCTGACGCGCTGGGCCTGCTGGTCATGGGTG
>VBHV01000714.1 GCA_005881995.1 Chloroflexota bacterium
CAATTATTGCTCATCGGCGCGGTGTTCTTTGGCATATTGAACTATGCTGCCTATGTCTGGCACTACCACACATTGGGCTTGAGTATCACAGGTGGGGGTTTGCTGCTGTGGTTGGTCATCAACATAGTGGGATACTGCGTCATGCTGCTGCTTCATGAACTGCTGCATGGCGCGGCGTTTTTGCTCTGGGGCGGAAGGCCTTACCTGGGAGCAAAGCTTCCCTACGCACTGTATTGCGGGGCGAAAAACCAGTTGTTCCGGCGCAACCAGTATCTTGTGGTCGGGTTGGCTCCCCTGGTGGTCATCACGCTGGCTGGCATCATCTTCACGTTGATCTCGCCTGTCCTGGCTTCATATACGCTCTTTGTAACCATAGGCAACATCTCAGGCGCGGCCGGCGATGTGTGGTCCGTCAGGAGGTTGCTGAGATTGCCAGCGACTGTGCTGGTGGAAGATACGGAGGCGGGATATAGAGTGTGGGAAGTAACCACGGATCAACAGTGATCTATGTAAGCAGAAATTGAACTCTTCCTGTTCATGGAAATAACGAGCGAGACAGAGAGCATCTGTCTCGCTTAAAACTGTGTGACGTGCCCGTCTAGAGGGCGCCTGTGATCGGTTTAGGACTCAGCTCAGCCCGCTTCACCTGCTTCTTCTGGATTCTCAGTCCCCCAAACAAAGAACCAAGTTTACTGACGGCTAGCAGAGCGAAATTGCGATGTGGCACTAAAGTCTCTGCCTGGCGCTGGTGTTCTGCCTCACGCTGAAGTTCCCACTGATGTGCTTTTGCCAGATCTTCCTGTCCATAACGTGGATACATTGATTTTCTCCTGTCTTATTGAGCTTTTACGCATAGCTTAAAACAATACATTTCGCAATCAACCAGACAAACCGCACATAATTGTTACATAATGCTTACGGTATGAACGTTTCCTGCCTATTTTTTTCTGGCATCATTGTCGAGGCTGTTATTTGCGCTCTTCCTCTGCTGTATTTATACCCAACGTTGGTACGTTTTGCAGTCGGGTAATCCACAGTTTTCTTGTTGAGTAGCTCATATAGTTGGACTCTGTTTATTGCCTCTTGCGCTCTCTGCCAGCTCGGTTGAGACATGCTGAACGATTTGGTGTCCTGAGTTCTCGATGACTCAGGGAGAAGTCTGACCATGAATCTTCCAGACATTGTTCTCCATGATTAACTGCATCTCATGCGTCTCTGTACTTCCATCGGCAAAGCTTAAGTTGATCGTTCCAGTGGCTGATGAATCCCCTGCTGAGAGGTTGCTCACGACGCAAGTAGTCACCCTGGCTCTGCTTTGATAATAGTAGGCAAAATCAGCCTCGGTCTCCTGTTGCCTGATGAGAGACAGAGGTGCTGGACTGAGGAGCGTTCGCTACCAACAAAGCCAACCCGGCCCCGACAACCAGGAGAAGAAGGGCGAGTATCACCCAACCGAGAGAGTGGCGCCTCCTGCGTCTTGCGCGAGGCGTACCATTGGAAACGACCGAGCGTGAGCTATCTCGAGGGGAGGCGAGTATGGGAAGAGTACTCTTTTCTGGCAGTGGAAAAGAGGAGGATTCTCTTTCATATGGTGAGTCTGAGATATGGCTGCCGCAGAAGCGGCAGACGATGGTAGCATCTGGATTGACCCTGCCACAATGAACGCATCGCATGGGTATTCTCCCAACCAAAGCGGGACGTGGGTGTCAAACGAATCAACTTGAACACAAAGTTGGTAACCTCTGGACGAACGCTCACGAAGGACGCGGGGAGAGAATTGTCACGTATATAAGTATACAGATGCACCATATGAAAAGGCTATAAAGTAGTACTTTTGTACATCTTTCTTGTAAGGAACCTGAAGCCTAAGTATCTGACAGGGAGAATCAGCAAAAGTGATACCGGTGGCGAACCCCAGGGCGACTGCAAGGGTCAAGGGCCCTGCACCCCACAGCCGCTCATCCCCCGCCCTTACCATGACTACGAAAGGGTCGCCAGCAGTGAGCCATGCGCCACTAGCTCACCACCGTGCATGGAAATCGGGCTTGCTATGTTATTTCGTGTATATCAAGCGATTTTCAAGGGAGTCATATACTGGGGATGGGCGACATTCAGCCTCTGCAAGATGGCGACCGTCTCGAACTTAGTGAGGTAGTGTTGGCCTTTCACAAAAAGTGACAAGAATAGGTAGTGGGTGGCTATGCCGAGTTTGGCTCCCGTGAAGGCCTTGCGCATCACCAATGAGACTGGCAA
>VBHV01000715.1 GCA_005881995.1 Chloroflexota bacterium
TTGCAGCCCAGTGATTTTATTGTCCAGGACGGTAACTTTGCCATCCAGTTTGCTATCTAAGTCAATGACTTGGCCTTGGAGGTTTGTTAGTCGCTCGTTGTGGAGTGCGTTCTGATTAATGATGACATTGAAGAGCTTGCCGCTTTGTTCCTGGAATTGTTCAACGGTTTCCTGCAATTTTTCAAATGCTTCTTTTGAAACAAGAGCGCGTACAGCGATGGTAAGCATTTCTTCGCTGTGCTTTCGCTCGGCAACTTCTTTTTCAAGGGCCTGTAGCCGTTCTTCAATGGTTGGCATGGGCATTACTCCATTATCTGCTCGGTGTAGAAGCTGGCCCTATTATATCATAGATTAGCTAGGCCGTGGGTTTAAGGTGGCTCACTTTGTCAGGCTGGTGCAACCCTGGGTCCGCGTACTCAACATATGTCCCACCTGCTCATCCACTCGCCTCGGACAGATGCTGGCGCCGGGTTGCCTCCCCCTCTTTACCAGTGATAGATTAAATCTGTACTTTTATGCGGCTCTCCGCCTATTTTGGACACTGGCTCCCGGTTCGTCGTCGAGGCAGGAACGCTCGTCAGTAGCAGATGGCGGCTGGCCTGATCTATGGTCAGGTGAAAAAACGCTCCCGGCAGCGAACCCCCGCCATGGCAGCCGGCAGAACGCCCCGACGATGAACGGCACGCGAGGTGCTCGCGTGCCCCTTGTCAAAGGTTTCCGCCTGAGCGGCGAGGGAGCCAGATTCGAGCAAGACAAGGCCGGTCTGGACGGCTCATTGAAGAAAAAACCGGCCCAAGGGCGATTTGCAGAGGCTAATTGAATTATCCACCATCTCTTACAGGCGCACCCACGCAAGGGATTAGGTGTTGGAAGGAGTGCTCATCCCGACCACAAACCAATCCACTCCAAATTTGTCGGTAAAGTCACCGATGAGTCCAAAGGGCTGCTCGCTTAAGGGGTGACCAATCGTTCCCCCTGCGGAAAGCTTGGCAAACAGCGTTTCTGTCTCCTCTTTACTCGAACATTCGAGCGTCAGCACCATGGTATTGCCTTTGATGAGCCCTTCTTCCCCAACCATGTCTGACCCTAACAGGACCAGATCGCCATGTTGTAATTGTGCATGAAACACCTGGTCTTTTTTGTCTGGCATGAATTGTGCCATTGGAGATTGTCCAACGGTTTGCATGGACAGTTCGCCGCCGAGGCAGGCTTGGTAAAATGCAAATGCGTCTTTGGCATTTCCATGAAAACGCAGGTATGCATGGATGAGTGCCATCGTCCACCGCCTTTCAAAATGAGTGATGCTTTCTCTACCAGAGAGGAGTATACCACAAATCAGAAACCAGTACGTATCACC
>VBHV01000044.1 GCA_005881995.1 Chloroflexota bacterium
AAGACGGGTCGCGATGTTGTCATTGGGGCGATGCTGGGAGCGGAGGAATTCGGTTTCGGCACCGCTGCCCTGGTTGCGCTGGGCTGTGACATGGCGCGCCAGTGTCATCTCAACACCTGCCCAACCGGAATAGCCACGCAGAGAGACGACCTGCGGGCAAAATTCTCCGGTCGGTCACAACACCTTATTCATTACCTGACCTTGATTGCCGAGGAGGTACGCGAGTTGCTGGCGCAGCTGGGCGTTGCACGCCTGGATGATCTGATAGGACGCGCTGATCTTTTACAATGCAGCGGGGAGACGAGTATTGACCTGGCACCGCTGCTGGCAGCCGCCCCTGGAAAATCGTCGCGTGCCGCACATTCGAGGGTACCACGCTCAAAAGTTGCCTGGCAGCTACATGTTGAGGCGGAACCGGCTCTGGAAGGTGAGCGCAGTGTGCTGACGCATCATCGTATTTCCAACTATGATCGTTCAATCGGAGCCAGCCTCGCAGGAGAGATCGCGCGCAGGCATGGAAACGCCGGTTTGCCGGGAGCCAGTATCACCAGTGTCTTTCAAGGGTCGGCAGGTCAGAGCTTTGGCGCATTTTGTGTCCCTGGTATGCGCCTGATTCTGAGTGGTGAGGCCAACGATTACGCGGGCAAGGGCATGACAGGCGGGCAGATTGTCATTGCCCCGCCGGCAGATGCTAGCTTTGCCGCGCACAAAAACACTATTCTTGGCAATACAGCGCTCTACGGCGCGACCGGCGGGCAGTTTTTCGCTGCTGGCTGCGCCGGAGAGCGCTTCGCGGTACGTAACAGTGGCGCCCTGGCCGTTGTAGAGGGGGTGGGCGCCCATGCCTGCGAGTATATGACGGGCGGAATGGTTGTCGTGCTCGGCGAAACCGGGCTAAACTTTGGCGCCGGTATGTCTGCTGGTGTGGCCTACGTGCTGGATATGGCGGGCATTTTCCCTGCCCATTACAATACCGAACTGGTAGAGTTGCATCGCATCAGCGACTCCGCTGAAATAGATGCGCTGCGTACCGTTATTCAATGGCATCGCAAGCGGACTCATAGCTGGCGCGCCGCCCAGTTGCTGGCCGAGTGGAGTCGCATGCACCGCCTGTTCTGGCGTGTCTCTCCCTATGGCTCTACATGCTCAGCCGCTGATTTTGTAGCATCGCATACGCCTGCCGAAGAGTTCATATACCCGGCTTTGATGGCTGAACGTATTCGTTAGGAGGCGTTGGCCTTGACCCCCGTGGGCGAAGTTGCTGCAGGACGGCTTATGATAAGTCCGATGATATCGATGAGAAGAGCAGCGACTGCCAGCACGCAGAAAAGCAACGTCTCCGGGAGAGCAATCCCGAAGAAAGCGTCCAGGGAATAGCTTCCAGGTCCTATCAGTCCGATTGCTACGGCTATGGACAGCAGCGACAGCGGAAACTCCAGGCCGCGCTTGCTGTTCCAGAAACCGTTTTTCCAATGGGACTTGACGATTGCCATGAACATCGTGCCGAAGGCCCCGGCTGCCCCCAGGGGTGTCAAGAACCCGAACGCGAGGGATAGGCCGCCGCCAAACTCCCCTAGAATTACAAAGAATACCCAGAGCCATGCAGGTTTGAACCCCTGTTTCTCGAAGCCCTGCGTCAATTTGGTGGGACCAGGTCCATCGAACCACCCAAAGAGCTTTTGCGCTCCGTGCGCGGCCAGCGTTAGTCCGGCAACAAGGCGGAGAATGAGTAAGCCCAGGCTAAGTGTACTAACCATAAATTGTATTCCTTCCTCTCTTTCTCTTCCATTGTAAGTTCCTTTACGGAAGTAAGTATATACAAAAAAGTTCCTGTCGTCAAGGATGTTTTCTAAAGAAAAATATGGTATACTGGTGCTATGGATACAAGCAACCAATTGCAGAAAATTGAACAATCGGAAACCTGTGCTACGCACCCGGTGGGCCGTGCCCTGCGCTTGCTGGGTGATGTGTCGACGCTCCTGATCATTTACACGCTCTTGACCGGCACAAGACGCTTTGGAGAACTGCACGAGGCGATGGGCAACGTCAGTCCCAAAACCGTTTCGCAGCGGCTCAAGATGCTGGAAGAGCTCGGATTTGTGCAACGCCGGGCTTTCCTCGAGATTCCCCCAAGAGTCGAGTATAGCCTGACCGAGAAAGGGCTGGCACTGGTAGACATCATGGAGGCGATCAAGCAGTTTGGACAACGTTACCTCGCCGATGTCGAACCAACGTTGCCCGATGCTTCGTCTACCCCTCCATCTTGCGAGTAATCGAAGCCCACACCTTCGATGAGGGCGACATGTAGCGTCTGTTGTTATTGGAAGCGGCTGCTACCAAAACAGTTTCACTCTCCCCAGTACAACTCCACCTTGCCAAAACGCACCCTATCGCCAACTTTCACGCCTGCCTGCTCCAGGGCCTGTGTTACACCCATTTTCGAGAGCGTCACTTGCAGGCGGTCCATGCTTTCATCGCTGTCCAAGTTGGTCATGCTGACCGTCCGTTCAACTCGTTTGCCGCGCACCACATATACTCCGTTTTCCTTGCTGACCGTAAAGGCGTCTACGGGCTGGGGTCGGAGAACGGCCCCCTCCATGTCCGGGATGACCTGCGCGGCAGCGCGTTCCGCTTCTTCGCGCTGAATCTCTTCTAAACGATTGGCTGTATAGGCCATGAGTTCGTCGGTTCCTTGATGCGCTGCTGCGGAAATGGCGAATACTGGGTAGCCCTCCTTTTCAGCCCTGGCTTTGAGGGCAGGCCAGCGTTCCTGCGCCTCCGGCAGGTCCATCTTATTGAAGACGACGATCTGCGGGCGCGTTGCCAGCTGCTCATCGTATTCGCGCAGTTCTTTGTTGATGTTCTCGAAGTCTTGCCAGGGGTCGCGTTCGAGCGATGCGCCATCAAGTATGTGCAGCAGCAAACGGGTGCGCTGCACGTGACGTAAAAATTCATGTCCCAGTCCGATGCCCTGTGCCGCACCCTCGATAAGTCCTGGAATATCTGCTAGCACAAAACCAAATTCATCTCCACTGCCTGGCTGTCCTACAGCTACAACGCCCAGGTTGGGCGATAGTGTGGTGAACGGGTAATCGGCAATTTTAGGCTGTGCAGCAGTAACGACGGACAGCAAGGTCGATTTGCCTGCGTTGGGATACCCGATCAATCCTACATCGGCGATCAGGCGTAATTCGAGCAGGAGCCAGCGTTCTTCGCCGTGTTCGCCGTTCTGTGCTTCACGCGGTGCCTGGTGAGTAGCGGTGGCGAAATGTACGTTGCCCAGGCCCCCACGTCCACCCCTCGCTACCATCACCCTCTGCCCCTCTTCTACAAGGTCGGCGATTAACTCGCCCGTTTCGGCATCCCGCACGATGGTGCCGCGTGGAACTGAAAGGACAACATCCTCCCCCTTGGCTCCGTGCATTTTCTGGCGCGCGCCAGCCTCGCCCGCGCCCGCCTTAAAGTTCTGGCGATAACGGTAGTCCACCAGCGTATTCAGGTTGGAGGTGGCCTCAATATAGATACTGCCGCCCCTGCCCCCATCTCCCCCATCAGGTCCACCGAATGGGGCAAACTTCTCGCGGCGAAAGTGAATTGAACCATTCCCTCCGTCGCCCGCCTTCACGAAAATTTTCGTATGGTCGTAAAACATGATCTATCCCTAACATGTAATGTGTGAATTTCAGTTTCTCTGTGGTGCATAGGAGTATATCATATTGGGGGAGATTGCGCTATCTTTGAAAAATCGTCGGGGTCTCCGACCTTTCCCCTTTATCCACGAGCGGCTGGTTCGGGCCTGCTCCGAGCCAGCACCCCACGAATTATCAGCACGAAGAGACCGATCCCGGCCAGGCTACCCAGCACGAACCAGGAGCGGGTGTTTCCGCCTGCCACTACCCCGATCAGGGGACCGGCGAAGACCCCCAGGGCATACCCGAAGAAGAGCAGGCCAAAGGCGGTGTTGGGTGCATCGGATGCACTCGCAGAGGCGAGTCGCGAGAGCAGTCCTGCCGGACCGCCAAAACCGATCCCGGCTGCAAGTGCTGCCAGTAGCAAGGTCACCCCGTTCCCAGGCAAGAGTAAGAGAATAACGGCCAGCAGATTCAGCGCAAGGATGACCAGGAAGACACGGTTGACGCCAAAGCGGTCGGAGGCTGCGCCGGCGACGATACGCCCGAGGGCATTGCCCACGGCCACGGCGATGACAGCCACCGTCGCAACCCACAGGGCCAGGGAGAGACTATGTGCATAGGTGGCTATGGTGGCAAAGGCATAGGCCCCCAGTGGGCTTGCAGTTATCTCCAGGAAGAAGCCAGTCCAAACCTGTTTCCGTCTCATGAGTTGAAGGAAAGAAACCGCTCCTGTCGTTTGCTGAGGATGTGCTAGTCGAGGAACCGCTGGCATGAGTAGGACCATGGCTACAGCTAGTAAGGCCATAATGCTGCCCACCAGGCGCAGGGCATCGGCCCAACCGATCGTGGAGGCCAGGTAACTAATGACCGGGATCTGGACGACAGCAGCTAGCGCATAACTGCCGGTGAGTGTGCCGCCGATCATGCCTTCTCGACCCGGGAAGGCAGAAATCCCTGCTGCCAGCGCACCAGCAAGCGCGATGGATCCACCGAGCCCGAGGGCAAGAGCCGAATAGAAGATGGCGAATGTGATGCCGCTGGGAAGGAGGAAAGCCACTGCGAAGCCGATGAGCAGGAGTCCAGTCCCGATCCAGCAGAGGCGGCGAGGTGGGGAGCGGTCGGCGAACCAGCCGCCAATGATGATCCCCATCCCGTAGCCCAGGGGCGTTCCTGAGAAGACGGCACTAATCAGGAGTGGCGACCAGTGGTCGTGCAGGCGGACATAGGGCGCGACTGCTCCCCATGCATAAGCCATGCCAAACACGAATTGGAGAGCAAGGCCACAGATGAGCACACGTAAAGCCAGTCGCCTGGAGGATCCACTCCTGAACATCTGCTTGTTCCCTCAATCTAGCTCGGTGTGGTAGACGAGCAAGAAGCTGCTAGACACCCTCATCATGTATTGTAGCATGGTCTGCATAGTTGCTAGAGCCGTTTCGGTACGGAATGTGTAGGCAGTGGGCATGACTAGAACCACGCCGGTCAATGGGCACAATTAGAGCAGCTTGTATCGCACTTCCCGGCAGGGTTCAGGCTACAATAGGTCCCGGAAAGACTACCGTCACTCTGTATGCTTCCCAGGAACCAGAGCGGTGCCACCTGGCTGCTACGCACCGTAAACTGAACAGCGCCTGAGGCTTTCACAGTGCCGCTAAAGGGTCCACTTCCCAGCAGGCCTGAGCCTACTACAAAATTCCCCTGCATGTTTCCGCCACTCTGCTTGATCGAATTAAGCGACATAGACGAATTGACATTTGCCGGAGTATTGTGAATAGTTCCGTTATAGGTATTGTCCAGGATCGGAATACCCGGGCCGGGAGAACCTCCCGGCGGCACAGTCTGGGTGGGACTCGGGGGAGGTGTGGTAGTCGGCGTATGTGTGACTGTAGCAGCGGGTGTGTGCGTGACGGTTGCACCAGGTCCATGCGTAGCCTTTATCGTCGGCGTAATTGTCCCCGCGTTCGGGTGATGCGAGAGCAGCGCAGGCAATAACAATGCTGCCACAGTGCTTGCAATCAGCAGGGCGAGCAGCAGCAGAAGCCAGGCTCCCAGTCTTCTACGGCGACCTTCCCGGCGTTCTGGCAATGCCTCCGTCGTTGGGGCGTCGGGCGGTACGATAGGGATGTTAGCGGAAGCAAGACGCGATACCGTCCCATGTGAGGCACCGAGAGCTGCTATTGGCGCAAACGGCACCGCCGCCACTGCTGGAAGCGGTTGGGCATTGAGCGCCTGCCAAAATTCTTGAGCAGTAGGAAAGCGCTCATCTATGTCTATCGACATTGCGCGATAAATAGCATTGGCGACATGTTGTGGAACATCGGGGGCGTAACGCTGAATTGGTTCAAGTGGATCAGTCCCTCGACTGCCCATCTGAGTAATACGATAGAAAGCGTCAACAGGCACGATGCCCGTCAGCAGCGCGTACATCGTTGCGCCTAGACCATAAATATCGGTGCGCGTGTTTGTTCCCGTGGCGTATTGTTCCGGTGCGCCATAGCCAGGCGAGGCGTGACGTACCGCCGTGGTCGTAGATTCCGGGTCAAATACTTTGGCGATGCCAAAATCAACCAGCACTGCTTCGTCACCTGAGGTAGGGGCGATAATATTAGCAGGTTTGATATCACGGTGGATAATCGGCGGGTTTTGCTTGTGCAGATAAGAAACGGCATCCATGATCGGTCCCATGATACTCAGCACTTGCTGCACCGGGAAGCGTTTCTCCGGTTGTTGCTGGCGCAGTTTCTCCAAGTTTAGCCCATCGATATAATCCATGAGCATATAAGCCCGGTCGTGCTGGTCATCCTCGATAACACGATAGACGCGCGGTAATGACGGGTGATCGACTCGCTTGAGCAGCTCGGCCTCGAATGTAAAGCGGTCTCGTTCGCGTTTGTTTGGATCAATTACCTCTTTGAGGGCGAACAGATTTTGCCGCACACGCTGGTCCCTCACCAGGTAGACCGCGCCAAAACCAC
>VBHV01000045.1 GCA_005881995.1 Chloroflexota bacterium
AAAACGATCGAATCGGGATTAGCACTTATACCATCCTCAATAGCCTCAATGGCTTTCTCAGGTTCGTTCTGATCGGAGTATATTTTGCTGAGCGAGTAGTAGAGATCTTCGTTATGCGGTTCTAGCTCGATAGCATGTCTGTAGCTGTCTTCAGCCTTTTCATCATTATCGAGCGCCTGATACGCTTCACCCAGGTCGGCCCATGATTCGGCAAAGTCCGGTTGGATATCTACCACACGTTGATAGTGGGTCAAAGCCTCCTCAAAGCGCTCTTGCTCCGTCGCAATCTCGCCCAGGTGCATCTCGATATGAGCTACCTCAGGTGGATCATCCGTCATGGCTTTGGCCTTGAGCAAGTGATCCTCTGCCTCATCAAGGTCTTCATCCTTGTCTATAAGTACTTCGGCCAGGGAGATGCGCGTCTCAAAACGATCCTCAAGAGCCAGTGATTCGCGCAGATTCTCCTCGGCCAGTTCCCGGAAATGTTCACCACGCTCATCGTCACCCTGGTCAAAGTACTTCGCGCTCAGCTCTCTATGCGCCGCTGACATGCGTCTCAGGTTCCTTGCGCGATCTTCATCTACAAGATCCGTCAGCGGTTCGAGGTAGACGAGTCCACGCTCAAATTGTCCCAACATGAACAAGTGAGTAACAGCTTCCTCGTATACTGAAGGATTACCCGGCAACTTCTTGACGAGTACATCCATATAAGAGGCCGCTTGCATCAAATGCTGGAGCATTTCCAATGCATATTGCGGAGCATTTTTATCGGTCGGCTTATGCTTTCTGGTAATCTCACCAATGCGGTCGATATGTTGATCTTTGATCTTTTGCAACTCTTCGATCGAGAGATTCAGTGCATTGATACCCTCGTCAGTCATGCTCTGAATTCGCCACGCGCCTTCCTCCTGAACCAGGGTATAGCTTGCCCAGAACCAATGTCTCCCCGTTTCTTCGTAAACTGCAGTTGCCTGGGGCATTTCTGGCAGTGGTTCGCTGTCGATGGATGACTCATCAAGTTCGATGGACCAGCCAGCTTCGATCACCTTGTTGGTAGGAGCGCGACCTGCGCTCAACCGATTGGGAAGCCAGAGCCTGGGTTTTTGAGGTTCTCGCTCAAAGATAATGCCCGGCTCCAGGTCGATTGGATTTGCTTCGTCGAACCAGACATCACGGCGGTCCATCCACTCCTCTTGCGAAAGTCCTTCACGGAGAGGACTGTCACTGGAGAGGAGGTCATACGATACATCGAAGTCACCATTAACCCAAGACTCGACAAAGGTTGTAACTACCGACTGGGGATTTAAGTCATCTAAATCGGGGTAGTATTCATCTTCTTCGTCCTCATCTAAATCGAGGTAATCCTCACCCACTTCTTCGTCCTCATCTAAATCGATATCTTCGTCATCGGGGATGGGAGCATCCAGGATCAATTGCTTGATTAACGCTTGCTGATAGCGATAGTCCTTACTCGGCTGGGTCCCATGCCTCTGATTGGCAGCAAGCGCATCCAGGAGTAAACGGCGCCCTCTGGCTAGCGAACACTCCTTTATTTTCACTCCTGGCATTTCCGTTTCCATACGCGCAGCGAGTTTTTCAAAACTTCGCTTGCTCTGGATACTGGTGAAGAAATCTTTGACGCCTTCATACATAAAATCGAGCAAAAATCCAAGGATGCGCACATCTTTATAGTCATCACCTTGTTCCCAGGTGAGGATGAGTTGCACCTCACCTGATCCGAGTGAATCGGTCACCTGACCTCTCCAAAAGCGCGGAGGATTGCTCGGAACCACCGCCTGAACAATAGGGGTTCGTTCAATGGGTGGTTTCCAACCAGGGTATACCCTTGCTCCTTCGAGTTGTATGAGTGAACGACGGGCTTCTTTGCGGATATCTTTGATGGAACTCAACTCGTTGAGCGCAAGCAGGATATCTGCGGCATCGGTATGATGCTCTTTCGACAATGCCTTAAGCAAAGCCACCTGGGCAGCTTCCGGCATGTCGTTAATGTCAGTCAGCGCGGTTTCAACCTGCGCCCCGTCGGTACTCTCATGTAACTTAGCAGCAATCTGGTGATACTGCTCAAATACTCGCTGCGCTCGCGCGGTATCTTCCTGTGAAACAGATATATGTGTCGTCTTCTTCTTTGCCATATCTAACCATCCTTTTTAAGAGGACTAATACCCTTCTTGGGACTATTGTACTACTCTCAAAGAGATTGCACAATCTCTTTAGTAGTTGCATGGTAAAAGCTGGCTATTTGCTCTACAAAAGGATGATTTCTCAGGGTAAATCGACAACATCTACCCGGTCGTAATCGTACCATCGCCGTTGACATGAATGGAGACGCCTGGTAATGGGCCATTACCAGGGCCGGATACATGACTAAACCCGTTCATGGGATCAAAAATTGCACCATGCGCCGGACAAACGAGTTTTTGTTGTCCTCCATCATAGTAAACCGGTACCCCTTCGTGTGTACAGGCCTTCTCACAGGCCACGAAATTACCATTTTGGAGGCGGATAAGCAGACTCCCTTGTCCATCCGCAGGGTTACTAAAGTCATGAGAAGAATTGTTTGACTGGTTGGTATAGCCAATCACCGTACCCGCATGCGACGGCGGCGTCGGTGTTGGTCTGGGTGGAGGTTGTGTCGGCGTGGGCGGCTGTTGCGTTGGCTGCGCAGTCGGCGATGGCTGTGCCGCTTTTGTTGGCGACGGTTTGGGATTAGGCGTCCTGGCCGGAGTTGGCGTATTCTGGGAACCTCTGGTCGCGTCAGGAGCCGGGGTCTTCCCTTGTGTACTGGTTGGGCCGGAGGTAGGCACATTGGCAATCTGCGTCTGAGCCAGCTTCATGCTTTGCGCAAAGTGGGCAAAGCTAATGCCGCCTACCGCAAGCACACCGGCTACAGCGCCACCTGTAGCAATAAGCGTTACTAACCGCCTGCGATCTTGCTGGACGGGATGACGTCGTGTACCTCCTTTAGTAGTCATCAGGCGGACCGGCGGGCGCTGGGTAAACGTTCCTGGTGTAACCGTCGGCGTCTTTGCCGAAGTAGCAGACCACCAGGCAAAGGGATCAATACCGGCCAGGGAATCACCTTTGCTGCTCGCTTGCAATCGCTGGGCATGTTGGTCTGAAGAAGAAGGCAATACCGCTGGCAGATGACCGGTAACAATGGGCGGCATCAACTGCCACTTTCCTGATGGGAGTACATCCTCGTCAAACCAGTTGACCGTGGGCGGCATTGTAATCTGTGGGTCATGCGCTAACTGCTGTGTTCTGGTCGCGGGCGTCTTCGCCGCCGCTTCCAGGACGGCGAGAACACGGTCAAATGCGCCTGCTATTTCGCCTGCGCGCTGATAACGCCGCGCCGGATCGCGCTCTAACGCCTTGCCAACGACGAGATCGAGGGCTTGAGACACATCGGGAGAGACTGTATGCAGCGAGGGAACGGGCTGTTGAACGCGTTTGAGGGCGCTTTCCAGAGGTGTCGAACCGCGAAACGGCAGGGTACCACTCAACAACTCAAAGAGCATAATGCCAAGCGCGTAGATATCGGAACGAGCATCTGTAGGCATGCCCAGCACACGTTCCGGGGCCATGTATTCAGGACTGCCCAGGAATGTGCCGCTCTCGCTAAACAGGTGCGCCTGGGGCTGTTTGCTCTGTGCATTTCCGTGGACCTCGAGCAGCGTTTTCAGCCCAAAACCGGCAATTTGTACTGTCAGCTCATTGCTCACGAGTACATTGGAAAGGCTTAAAATACCATGCGTGACCCCTTTGCTATGCGCGTAGTCCAGGCCCGCCGCCAACTGCTTGAGGATATTCAGCGTTTGTTGAGGCGTCAAGCGAGTTTGCTGCTTGAGAACCTGCGACAGCGAAGCTCCCTTCACAAAAGCCGTCACCAGGTAGGGAAAGCCAGCTTGCTCACCAAAGTCGTATGTTGAGAGAATATTGGGATGCTTTAACCCGACAAGCGCCGCCCCTTCCTGGGCAAAGCGCTCAGCAAAACGCTCTCGCACCGCAATGCTATCGGGGAAGTTGAACGTCGTCACCATGACGGTGCGGCCCTGAGACTTATGTTGGGCCATATACACAGCGCTTAACTGACCATGTCCAAGCAGCCGTTCTAGCTGGTACTCCCCCAGTGCCCTGCCTACCAGTTGATCTACGCTTAACACTTGCATTTCCTGATCTCCCTCGTAAGTTCTTTCCTCTCTGCCGTTCACATTGTTCGTGTGACTAGCAGTAGTACCGCACAACTTCCCTCCCTGACACAAGGCAGTGTACATAGGTATTTTGAATTGCGTCAATGCAGCCTGCTTGAAGTAGGACTTGTGGGGGGACTGCTATAGGGTATCTTAACCACAACCAGGATGCTTCATCCTATGTCTTGGTGACCCCCGCGCATTTCATGCCGGGGAGGAAGCACGTCCTCCTCGTTTGGGGTAGGGGATGCGGGGATCGGTGCCAGAGGGACCAGCCGCATCCTCCACCGTAACAACTTGATGGGCTGACAATTCGTGACCTGCGCCGTTTGCGTCAGTCGCTTGTGTGTCCAGGGGTTGTGCAAACTCAGCTTGCCATCCATCGTACCGCCTACCGTTGCTTTGCCCCACTTTGGATGCTTGACCAGCGTGCCGCGTTTGATCCCTTGCGAGAGCGTCCCCCCATAGGGTTTGCGCTTGCGCCCTGTCTCTGGCCGGAAGCGATGCAATTGCCGATGATGCCAGTTGAGCGGAGCCATACAGACCAGCCGCCGATTATCCGGGGACGTCCTCCCGCCCACCGTGCTATAGGCCAACACCCAGGCATCGACGGCATGCGCCTCCCAGACCTCAGCTAGCTTCTTACCGGTCTTCTTCAAGCCCAATTGCTCTCGCAAGGCTTTGGTCTCGTAGCCCTGCATGAGTTGCAGAGCAGCCAGCTTGCGCATCTCCTCGTAAAACCAGTGCTTCCCCACTTCCAACGGAGAAAAGCTCGTGTTCCAACGGCGCTTCCCCTTCTTCGTCGTCGCGGCAATATCCTCCACCACGAACACATTGATGGCGAAGATCTGACACAAGAACCGAGCCAGCCGCAGTTTCCACTGCCAGCGTGCTCTGGTTGAGGGTGGCAGTTTCTGTTTGCTTTGCTTGCGGTTCTGTC
>VBHV01000046.1 GCA_005881995.1 Chloroflexota bacterium
GTTCGAGAACAAGGAACGTTTGGCGCAACTGCGCTCGCTCCTTGAACGCTCGCACAAGGAACTCTCTGATATGATCTACGGGTCAGCCCAGGGTCAGGCAACCGGCCAGGGTGAGAGTGCAAGTGGTCCTTCGGATATCGGGCAGGCGTAAGCCTTTGTCATTACCTGGGTAGGGCGCGATTTCTCGCGCCCTACATTGTTTCGCCCTGGTGTCTGTGCTCACACTGTAAATGTTGGAATAATACCCATCTCCCCGAAATGTGCCCTTCCGGTGATTTTCGTGTGGAATACCCCTGGTAATTCGCAGAAAAATGAGGTACAGTTTCCATGGGGTGAATACTTTCCAGTAGCTTTTCGTCGTTGAAGCATATAGTGTAACACTATGCAAGGAGAGACACATGGGTACCATCAATTACCTTCAACGCAAGAATCCTCTTGCTTCGACACCAACTACTTCGGCTCCAAGCCTTCTGCGGCCATCTCGCCCGTTTGCACCACTCTCTCCGTCTCCTTCTGAGCAAGACCCTCCTGGCAGGCAGGCACAACTTCAGCACGCCAAATCACTTGAGTATTCCTTTGATCGCATCCCCATCTTTCCTCCAGCGAAGAAAACCAACACCGGGCTACCTGATACCCTGAAAGCGGGGATTGAAGGCATCTCCGGCATATCCATGGATGACGTACAGGTTCACTATCATTCCTCCAAACCTGCCCAAATGCAGGCATTGGCGTACACACAAGGGGCAGATATCCATGTAGGGCCAGGGCAGGAACAGCACCTACCACATGAAGCCTGGCATGTGGTGCAGCAAAAGCAGGGGCGCGTGGTGCCGACACTGCAAGCCAGCGGTGTGGCAATCAATGATGATGAGGGGTTGGAGCGGGAAGCCGATGCGCAGGGAGCCAGAGCGATACAAGGCGAGCCTCTCTCCCCTGGAGAGGTTAGCCCGCTTCAGTCTTCGAAATCTGATGTCATACAGAGGAATGGGACGAAGAGGCCAGCAACAGATGAGCCAAGAAAAAGCAAACGAGCGAAAAGACCACCGAAGGAAACATGGTTCAACGAGATGGATCGGTATTTCAGCGACCCAAAGTATACAGGAGTGCCAGGCAATACTGATGCAGGTGGCAAAAGCTCTACCGTGGAGTTAGGCCCAACAGGTCTTGTGGAACTGGGCACCGGTGCCAACCCGAATTTGCCCAAGGCGATCAAAGATGCACGAACAAAATACCCGGGAAAGTACTTTAAAGCCGGACATTTGTTGAACGCGGATTTGGGGGGAGACGGGCAAAATGCGGAAAATTTGACCATCCTGACTGCCTCTGCCAATACCTCGCAACAGGGGTTCGATAACCCTGTCAAAAGAGCTGTTAGCCAGCTTTATAAACTATATAGTGCTATCTACGATGATCCTTCGAAGCCTTCCATCGACGGGATAAAATGTGGCATTAAAGTGGAGGTCAGCGTATCAGATGAGAAATGGCACGCTACAGTCTCTCCAGACAAGAGCATCGCCGAATCGATATCTTTTAAGGCGACTTTGACCGGCACCGGCACCCTTCCAACAAAACCTGCTAATATTTACAGCGCGCTTGAAAATGAGATCAAAGCGGCTAACGATGTCAAGTCCATAGACAACACCTAAGCAGGGTTTGTGAATTATTGCCATGAATACAATGTGACTGCCAGGGCGACCGCGAGGGTCGCCCGTACCATACCAATTTGCCCGTGTTACACGTCACCGTGTACGGTACGGGCGACCCTCGCGGTCGCCCTGGCCATCATTCACAGGCCCTGCAACACCTAAGGATGACTGTCGTTTGCCTGATTAGCAGACTTATCGCTCAACGTTGCCGACCATGAAAGCTTTCGCACTCTTTGGCAGGTGAGTGCAGTCTCCTCTTGACATTCTCAATAATCCCAGTTATAATCTAACCGGATAGTTATATAACCAACCTGTTAGAAAGGGGAGATGAGTAAGCATGGATGAACCTGGAAGTAGACGGGGGCGCCCCCACGATGCGGAGAGGGCGCGCGAGGCCATCCTGAATGCGGCAGAAGAGGTCTTCGCGGAGCACGGGTTCGACGGTGCGCGCATCGATGCCATCGCGGAAACGGCGGGCTATAACAAAAGCCTGCTCTTTCAGTACTTTGGCGATAAGCTCGGTCTCTATACGGCAGTGAACAAGCGTGCTGACAGGGACCTCACCGAGTTCCAGGCGCGCGTCCTGGCCCCATTTCTTGAGGATGAAACGCTTGCCACCGATGCCCATAAATTCAGGACCTTCCTCCGAACAGTGATTGGAGGACTGTTTGATTACCTGCGCGAGCATCCGCGCCTCACGCGCATTATTCTCTGGGAACAGGCCGAGGGTTGGCAAACCTACACCAAGATCATGTCACAATTTGATACAGCAGATGTTGAGCAGTTCAGGACACTCTTTGAGAGGGCCCGCAGCACCGGGCTGCTGCGATCGGATGTCGATCCCTTCATCCAGATTGTTGTGGCCGAGCAGATGTGCTGGTCCTATCTCAGCTCCATACCTCTGTACCAGATGCTTCTGGTAGACGAGGATCTGTCCTCTGCGGCAGCGCTCGCACGCGCGAGGGAGTACATTGTTGACTTCGTCGTCCACGGGATGACGGTCGATCCAAAGGACGACGAAGGCTGAACCTGGAGCTTGACCGGTACCAGCCCCTCTCCCCGGCCCTGTGCCCTGCACCGGCTTGCCATGCCCTGTTCCGTTTCTGATATGCTGACCCCAGAGGGCCAGCTTTCACCATCTACTCACGCCCCAAAACGAAGTGTTCATGCCTTGACGTTGAAGCGACAAGACCGGTGGCAGGAGTTGATGTTGTCTCTTCTATCTAAGTAGTTGGTTAATAAAACAATCAGTTAGTTCGGAAAAAGAAAAGAGGTGTTATCATGACGAATCTCGGAAATCGCCGGTGGTGGGCGCTCGGTGCGCTCACACTGGCCGTGCTGGCAGTCGGCCTGGACGGCACCGTCCTCAGCGTGGCCCTGCCCACGCTGGCCTCCGCGCTGCATGCCTCGGAGTCGGACCTCCAGTGGTTCTCCTCCGGGTACCTGTTGGTACTCGCGGCGGCGATGCTGCCGGCGGGACTGCTCGGCGATCGCTATGGCCGCAAGAAGGTGATGCTTACCTCCCTGATCCTGTTCGGAGCGGGCTCGGTGGCCTGCGCCTATGCGCCGTCAGCAGGCGCGTTTATCGCGGCGCGGGCGGTGCTCGGGCTTGCCGGGGCGGGCGTGGTCGTGATGGCCCTGTCCGCGCTGACGGTGCTGTTCACCGAGGAAGAGCGGCCGCGGGCGGTAGGGATCTGGGCGGCCGCCAACTTTCTGGCACTGCCACTGGGCCCGATCCTGGGCGGCTGGCTGCTGACGCACTACTGGTGGGGCTGGGTATTCCTGCTCAACGTGCCGGTCGCCCTGGTGGGGTTGATCGCCGCCTTCGCGCTCGTGCCGGAGTCCCGCGCCCCGCAGCGCCCCGGACTGGATCCGGTCGGGGTGATTGCCTCGACCGCCGGCCTGGTCGGCGTGACCTATGGTCTGATCGAGGCGGGGCAGAACGGCTGGGGAGACGCCAGAGCCCTGGTTCCGATGATCGCGGGCCTGGTGGTGCTGGTGGCATTCTTCCTCTGGGAACGCCGGATCAGCCTGCGTCCGGGCGGACAGCCGCTGGTGGACCTTGCGCTCTTCCGCTCGGCCTCCTTCACCTGGGGCGTGATCCTCGCGGCCACAGCGGTGCTCGCCATGATCGGCGTGCTATTCACGATGCCGCAGTACTTCCAGGGCGTGCTGGGGACAGACGCCATGGGCTCCGGCGTGCGGCTCCTGCCGCTCATCGGCGGACTCATCGTGGGAGCCGTGCCTGCGGACCGCATCTCGCGTGTCGTGGGGGCGAAGATTACGGTCGCGCTGGGATTCGCCATACTGGCTGCCGGATTGCTCATGGGAGCCATGACCGGGGTGGGGTCCAGCGGCGGCTTCGTCGCGGCATGGATGGCTCTCGTTGGAGCCGGAATGGGGCTCGCCCTGGCCACAGCAGCCTCTGCGGCGCTCTCCGAGCTGTCGCAGGAGCGAAGCGGGGTGGGATCCGCAGTGATGCAGGCCCTGCAGAAGGTGGGAGGGCCGTTCGGAGCGGCGATCCTGGGGAGCGTGCTCAGCTCGACCTACCAGGGCCAGCTGCACCTCGTGGGGCTTCCACCGGCGGCTGCGAAACTGGCACAGGAGAGTGTCTTCGCCGGATTGGCGGTGGCACAGCAACTCGGGTCGGCACCATTGCTCGAGGCGGTCCGTGCCGCCTTCGTTCAGGGGATGGACGTCGCCCTCCTGGTCTCGGCCGGAATCGCCATAGCAGGCATCGTGCTCGCTCTGATCTTCCTGCCGAGGAAGGCCGTCTCGAAAGTCGAAGGAGCCCAACCGGTGGGAGTCTAGGGCGTTGGCTCTGTCCGTAGAGACACTGCACGAAGCAGCGCCTGGAACAGGTATGATGAAGTGGTTTGTTTGCTATGACAGGGCCAGGATCCTGGTCCCGTCTCAGCAAACAAACCACTCAGCTTTTTGGCTATGCTGCCGATAAAAACAGCAGGAGATATTATGCTGAGCAAAGGAGCGACGTTGTGACAAACCAGACCCTCGATATGCCCCTAACCACCCCTGAAGCTGAATCTACCTCAAATATACAATCTGAGACGCAGCAACTTTTGTACAGTGTGGGAGTGATGGCCTACAACGAGGAGGCCAATATCCTGCGCACACTGCGAGCCATCATCGAGCAGGAGAGCCGGAAAACCTGCGTGGCGGAGATTATTGTGGTAGCCA
>VBHV01000047.1 GCA_005881995.1 Chloroflexota bacterium
ACTCCAGGCAGAGCCGCGACCGCCTGGGGGCTAGCTTCCGCGTAACAGCCGGTCACCACCAGCAGCGCACCCGGATGGCGTCGGCGTGCCTGGGAGATCATGCTGCGCGAACTGCGATCGCCCAGGTGGGTAACGGTGCAGGTATTCACAATATAGACGTCGGCGAGATCATTAAAGTCGCGCTGCGTAAAGCCTGCCGCGCTCATCTGCTCGCCAATAGCTTCGCTGTCAGCCTGGTTCACCTTGCAGCCAAGCGTGGCAACTGCGAAGGTTCGTGTTGCTGTTGATTGATCGGTCATATTATTACATTCATCTGCTGGTTACACAATAGATTCTTCTTGACACATCTCACAGGCATGATTATAACGTATTTGGGGCTTCCTGGCGATAGCTGCAAATACAAGGAAGATCAGCGCAAATGAAACGCCTTCGCTAAATCGCGAAACTCGATTCGTCCTTCTACGGTAGTTTCGTTATCGATAATAATCACGGGGATACGATAGCGATATTGTTCAAAGATGTTCGGATTGGTGCGAATATCAATCTCTGTCAGTTCATAGGAGGTGAGCGCCGCGATATCATCAAGCATATCCCGCGCCTCTTCGCACAAATGGCACCCGGCTTTGGTGTAGAAAGTCACCTGCATTGGCTGCTGCTCTTTGGGTCTGGTCACTGCTCTTAACTCCACAAGATGTATGAGTTTTTTCTCCATGATACCACATACTGCTCATCTCCTAATTCTGGACAAAAAGAAACAGGGGCGCAAGCAGTGCGCCCCTGTTGGTTCATTAACAGTTACGTGGAGGAGGTGGACAATACCAGGCAACCGCGTGGCTGCTGTGCAGACCCGTGTGATATGGTGAAGTTGGCATGGCCATCATATGTACCGTCCAGCCAAACAGCCCTGCAAGCAACGCCAGGGCTAAAATCACCAGTACAAAGAACCTCCGCAGTGATAGCAGCATGAAATACTCCTTCTCTCTTTCCTTCTCGCATGTCTCCATGCGTATTCCTACAAAAAGAGGCATTACTGTACCTCTGTTCATCAGGTATGAGAAAAGGCAGAAAAACTTGCAGGATTTGGATGAATTTTTTCCTGGCTGAAAATTTTTTAGAATCGGAGGCTTTTGTGATTTACCACAGACCTTCGTCAATTATAGTAGAAGAGGCGTGCTTGAGAATAGCCAACGCATCTGAGGAACTCGCAGGGGGAACTCTCCCTACCATGAACACCTGATACATTCTTGCGTTCAGATGAGTGCGCAGCATTTCACGTGACAACGACGTTTCTGAATGCATCGAAGTACGATTGATAGGTATCGGAAAGGTGAAAGGGGATCTTATGATTGAACGGTGCAGTGACCTCGAGCGAACCATATACAGCGCTGCTGAACGTGCTATTCAGCGCTGTGCGCGAGAGTTGCTCACGGTTGAAATGGTAGCGGCGCAGGTGAGGAAGGAGTGGGAAGAGCTATCACAAAGAAACGAAGAACCTTCTCAAAAGCTATTGAATCGCCTGGCTTTACGTTATTGTAGCCGTACACTCTACCGCGCATGTTGTTCCTCTCAGACTGAGATTCGCAATTTTGCGTTCGCAAACCTCCGGCGCTATATGGAGCAAACACTACGTCAATCAAAGTATGCTTCCTCTCTCACTCCTTTCGCTGCTGAAGATGTGCTGCAACAAACCCTTGCGGACCTGCAAAAGGCATTCCTGCAAGATCCACCTGACGGCCCAGATGACCCCTCGGCATTCCTGAAATGGGCGCAAACCGTCATTCTCCGTCATGCTTATGCATGTGTAGAAAAAGCGCGACATGAAATGACGGTCTCACTCGAGGAGCAGCCCGAAATATGTATAGAAGCGGTGGTGGATGGGAAAAATCACGATCCAGAGGAAGACGCAATTTCCAGGGAATTGCATCAAGCACTCAAAAATGCTATTCTATCACTAAGCAATCCGAACTATCGGATCGTACTTATCGGCATCTATCTTGCCGGTATTGAGGAATGCGAACTGGCAGCGCGTATGGGGGTACAGCTACAGGATATCTATCTGTGGCGGCATCGAGCGTTAAATGCTCTCCGCAGCAAACGGGAGGTGGTAGAGGCTCTACACATCTGGCTGCGGTAGCGGCAGTTCGTCGCGGCGGACATGCATTGATGCATGACTGCTACGAACTAAATGGAGAGAATAAGCATGCGGTGTGAAGAGCTTTATCGCCTGTTGAGCATCTACTGGCAGCAAGACGATAGAGATATCGCGTATAATCTCATTTCTGCGCATATCTCGACCTGTCCCTCCTGTGCACGTGGTATTCCATCGCTCTCCGAAGCGCTGCTCTCCGATGATACCCTGACCTGCGAACAGTGCCGCGCACGCTTTCCTGCTTACTATGAGGCGACGCACCTCGATTATCCACTTGTTAGCATGTCCCATGTTGAGATGGCCGAAGTCGCCATTCACCTGGGAAATTGCTCTGCCTGCCGAGACCAATACCGAGAGCTGGAGCGGCTCTCCGTCTTGGAAGAAAGCGACGAGGTAGTGGATATCTAAAGCTACTCCTGTGCCCTCGCCCTGGCCCTTTCGTGCTGTGTCAGGTATTTCTTGCGCAGGCGAATATTCTGCGGCGTTACTTCGACCAGTTCATCGTTATTGATGAAGTCCAGCGATTGCTCCAGGCTCATAATGATAGGCGGCGTCAGGCGCACCGCAATCTCGGCGGTAGAGGAGCGAATATTGGTCTTCTGCTTCTCCTTACACACGTTGACCACCATATCCATGGGCCGTACATTCAACCCGATAATCATGCCCTCGTAGACTGGCGTTCCAGGTTCAATAAAAGTATCACCGCGCTGCTGGGCATTGTTGAGACCATAGGTCATAGCTACACCCTGTTCGGATGCGATCAATGCTCCCATACGGGTGGTGCCGATTTTGCCCATCCAGGGTTCGTAACTAATCAGAATGCTGCTCATAGCGCCGTTACCCTGGGTCAAGGTTAGAAAGGCGTTGCGGAAGCCGATCAAACCGCGTGTCGGAATGTGGTATTCCAGGCGCACATTGCCCAGGCCATCGTTGGTCATATTGGTCAGTTGCGCCTTGCGCGCAGCCAGAGTTTCGGTTAGGACACCAATGTAGGAGTCTTTTGTGTCAATAACGAGCTGTTCAATCGGCTCAAGCATGTGCCCATTTTCCTCGCGCGTGATCACTTCCGGGCGCGACACCTGAAACTCATAGCCTTCGCGCCGCATGGTCTCGATAAGTACGGAGAGATGGAGTTCTCCGCGTCCAGAGACGATAAACTCATCGGGCGAATTGCCATCCTCCACACGCAGGCTGACGTTGGTTTCCAACTCGCGATAGAGACGCGCGCGCAGTTGACGCGAGGTAGGATATTTTCCTTCACGCCCCGCGAACGGGCTGGCATTGACGCCGAAGGTCATCTTTAAGGTGGGTTCGGTGATGGCGATGGTAGGCAGCGCCTCCGGGGTATCGACATCAGCTATGGTCTCGCCTATGTTGGCGCTGGCAATGCCCGTCAGAGCTACAATATCCCCGGCGTAGGCCTCCGGTACTTCCACCCGCTGCAATCCCTTGTAGGTCAGCACGAGATTGATTTTCTGGCGCGATACGACACCATCCCGGTTGATATACGATACGAATGTATTGGGGGTGATACGCCCTCGCACAATTCGCCCGATGGCATATTTGCCTTTGTAGTCATCGTAGTCAAGCGCGGCCACCAGCATTTGCAGCGGCGCGTCCACGTCTACCAGCGGAGCCGGTATGGTATTCACAATTGTCTCGAAAAGTGGCTCGAGGCTGACCCGTTCGTCATCTGGACGGTACATGGCGACGCCATCCCGTCCGATGGCATAGAGAA
>VBHV01000724.1 GCA_005881995.1 Chloroflexota bacterium
GTGGCAGTCTGACAGCCGTTTGATGTACAGAGAAGGTGATTACCAGAGCGACCTGGATCACGGCACACTGCCTCAGGTCTCCTTCATGATTTCGGACGGCCTCTTCAGCGAACATCCGCCCGCCGATATACACACGGGCCAGCACGAGATGGCGAAGATCATCAACGCCCTCATGGCCTCATCGAGCTGGACAAGCTCCGTCCTTTTCCTCACCTACGACGAGGGCGGCGGCTTCTTCGATCACGTTCCCCCGCCGCAGGTGGACGCCTACGGTATGGGGATGCGCGTACCCATGCTGGTCGTCTCACCCTGGGTCAAACGTGGCTATGTCTCCGGCCAACTCTACGAACACGCCTCGATCCTGAAATTCATCGAACGCCGCTTTGGTCTTCGCTCGCTCGCCAGCATGAATCACCAGTTCGACACCTCGACTCCCAGCCGGTATAACGACGCGGCGGCAGGCAAAACCGCTGGCCCGCCTGCCCCGCCGCGCGACGGCCTGACACAGATCGGGGATTTCCTAGAAGTATTCGATTTCTCGCAGAACGGGGATTACCACCCCAATTTGCCGTCCGCGCCGGGGGTTTAGAGACATCGTAATCAGTTCGTCCAGCAATCTATGCCTGAAGGATCACGGGCCTGGTATCTCCAACGGTAGCGCGAACCCCCAATCCAGCAAGATTTTCGCGTCGATGAAGCGGTAATTCTCATCGCGGCTGTGCATCACCACGCCAATGAGGTGATGCCCATTGCGCGTCGCCGAGAACACCAGGCATCCCCCGGCCTCAACGGTATAGCCGGTCTTGATGCCCGTCATGCCCGGGTAGGTGGTAAGCAACTTGTTCGTATTGTCCCATATATAGGCATGATGTAATGCAGTAGCAGGCAAGGCAAAGTGCTGCGTACTGACCATCATAAGTCAGCCCATCGGGATTGTTGTAATGCGTCTGGAACAGGCGCAGGCGATAGGCGAACAGATTCATCATATTGACGAAGTTCGACGTTGAGCCGCCTACGGCATCCGCGATGGCAATGGCTGCGTCATCCCCAGAGGGCAGCAGCAGCGCATAGAGCAGCTCTTTGAGCGTCAATTGATCGCCTACGCGTAGGCTCGCGTTGCTACCGTTGTGTAAAGACGACTCGTCAACCGCGTCCTGGTGAACCGTCACCACCGTATTCAGGTCTGCCGCCTGGATGGCGATGAGCGCGGTCATGATCTTGGTAGTGCTGGCCATCGGCTGCGGCCTTTCGCCGTTCAGATCGAACAGGATATGCCCCGTATCGTTATCCAGCAGCATCGCCTCGTTCGCGGTCATCTCCGTTGGCTTGCCTTTCGCTGTGAGAATGGGCGTCGGTTTCGGAGGCGGCGTTGGCGTGAACGGCAGGAAGGTCGGCGATAGGGAGATGGTAGCTTGCTCCGACCCACCGAACAGCCGTCCACCCAGCGGCGTGAAAGCAAGCACAGGCACAGCAATCAACAGGCTGATTGCTATAAACAGTAGGATAATAGCGATAATGCGCCGTATCATTGGCTCAATGTATTCTGTCCATACGGATTATTTATACCGGTTTTGTTATGCCCTCTACCGCCTGCGGCCACTTCGTATGATAATCGGTCACGCGCTCGAAGGCGTCAGCGACGCGCAGGATAGTCCCTTCGGCGAAGAAGTTGCCTAGCAGTTGCAGGCCGACGGGGAGACCCTGGCTGAAGCCTCCGGGAATGGAGACGCCGCAGATGCCCGCCAGGTTTGCCGGGATGGTGAACACGTCCTGCAGGTACATCTCGTACGGGTCGGATATCTCACCCAGTTTGAAGGCTACCGAGGGCGAAGCCGGACTGACCAGCACATCGAAACGTTCAAAGGCGCGGGTGAAGTCCTGTGTAATCAGCGAGCGTACTTTCTCCGCGCGTTTGTAATAGGCGTCGTAGTAGCCGGACGAGAGCGCGTAGGTGCCGAGCATGATACGCCGCTTGACCTCCTGGCCGAAACCGTACTGGCGCGTCTTCTCCAGCGCTTCCCACATGTCGGTAGTGTCGCGATAGGAATAGCCGTATTTCACGCCGTCATAGCGAGCGAGGTTCGCACTGGCCTCGGCCGGGGCAATGATGTAGTACACGGGTACGCCGTATTTGGTGTGTGGCAGTGATACTTCACCCACCTCGGCTCCCAGTTCGCGCAGCGTTTCAATGTCCTTGCGCACAGCCTGCACCACGCCAGGTTGCGTGCCATCCACCCAGTACTCCTCTGGCACGCCGATGCGCAGCCCTTTGATGTTGTCGATCAGCGCCGCGCTGTAATCGGGAACGGGTTCGGGCGAACTGGTGGAGTCGCGCGGGTCAGG
>VBHV01000048.1 GCA_005881995.1 Chloroflexota bacterium
TGCTGTATCATCCGGAGGTAACGACGGAGACAGTGTTGTTACCCTTAAATTAATCCCTTGCATCGGTGCTGCCAGGGTCTGAATGATTGCCAGGGCGACCGCGAGGGTCGCCCGTACAATACCAAGTTGCCTGTTGTACACGTCCCCGTGTATTGTACGGGCGACCCTCGCGGTCGCCCTGGCATCAGTGTGCTGTCTATCAGTAGGTGTAGTCATTGCGTTGCGCGCACGCTGTTTCGCATAAACTCCAGCACGACGCGGTCGATGCGCGCGTCCTCGAACCAGCGTTCTTCCAGGTTTTCGCGCCCAATAAATGTACGAAAAGCTGAGCGTGTGCTCTCGTCATAATTGCCGTCTATACTGCCCTGGTAGTCGCCGCTTGCCTTCAAGAGGCGTTGTATCTCAGCTGCGAGCGGCTGCTCGATGGTCAGGATATCTTGCGGGTTGGTAGGAAATAGATAGAGTTTGTGCAGCAATAGAATGCGGCGTAACTCATCGATGGGCTGGGGATGGTCATCCACGCGCAGATCGATGAAGCGGTCGTTGAAGCCGCTATATCCGCCTTTCTCGCGCACAACCAGCAGCGCCGCCGATTGCTGGCCCCGGCTATCACCGCCCGCCGCCTGTCCCGCCGCCAGCGCAGCAACTAAGCGGTCACATAAAAAGCCCGTCGTCTCTTCAAAGCAGCGCGCCATCGCACGCACGGTTTCTTCTCCCACCAGTATATTGCCCTGGCACGTGTAGTGTTCACCAGCAGAGCCGCCAGCCCAGGGGAAACATCCTTCTCCCGTATAAGTCGCCGGCGGCCCATCCACGCCTAAGATGCCAACCTGTCGCTGCGCTCGTCCCTCATCTTCCGCCAGCAGCCGCTCCAGGGTTTCCGCCGCTGACAAACCACTTGCCAGCAACTCCAACCCGCGTGGGCCATAGGAAGTGTTGGCCCAGGATTGCGTCGCGATGGCTCCTATACCTGCCTTGGCCCAGGGGACAACCGCGCCAACCGCCAGAAACTTCGATTGCACAGCAATGCCCAGTTCGCCTGTCTGGTGATCTCGCGCTACGATAGAAAACGTCATGAAATATGCCTCCGCCTAAAAAAATCCGTTGCCCAGACATTATAGCACCTACTTGACTTTTGCATGGCTTTCGCGCAAAATTGTAAGAAGTCTTCGCATCTTATTTTTACCGGCCCAGTCCTGCCGGTGGTACTTTTGAGAGATTATACTTCTCACGAACGTATATTCTTCATGCGAAGGCGAGTGCGCCACCGATCAGGTATTTCTCATTATCAAGGGATTGTTTAACGGAATAAACCGAACCTGACGCTGGAGAGGTGGTCAGCGTCATATAATGATAAAGAGAGATGCCCAGGTACTTCCTTATTTCGAGGAGCCATTATGGTGCGACAGAGCTGGTCGGATGAAGATTTGGCCAAAAGGTTACAGGAACGTGACCCCGATGCTTTGGAAACACTCATCTCGCGGTATTCGCGCGAAATCTTCTATTTCATTCGCTTAGTGCTTGATGGTATTGGAGTCGCGCAGGATGCTGAGGAGTGTGTCAATGACCTCTTCATCACAGTCTGGCAAGAAATCAATACCTTTGATTCTGAGCGAGGCACTCTCAGAACGTGGTTGACTATGCGGGCGAAATACATCGCCCTGGATCGACGTCGTCAATTGTGCCGACGGCAGATTTTTCATGTACAACCTGCCGATGAGTACCGTCAGTGGTCGGCCTCTGACGAATATGGGAGAACCGGTGGACGTCAGATGTCTGGCTGGGGAGGACACGACGATACGCGCGCCACGCTTCCTCCACACCCCGAAGCCAGCATGGAGAGCCTGATGGAACAAAGTGAGAGACGCGAGGAGCTGCGTCTTGCCTTGGCGATGCTGCCTGAGCTTGACCGTTATCTGATCTATCAACGCTATTATAAGTACGCCAGTACTGAGGAACTGGCAGCAAAAACTGGCCTGACACGCCATGCTGTCGATACCAGGCTCTGGCGGGCGCGGAAAAGCTTGCGGGAGACGCTCAAGGAGCACGCACATGAGTATGAGCGAATTTGAAAAACAGTTTCATAGCGAGGGAGATAATCTGTTCTCCCTCTCCATAACGGAGCCATCCTTGCCCTCTGATTTCAATGAGGAGGATGTCGCTTTTGCACAAGAATTGAGCCAACTCTTTTCTCCAGAGAAGGAAGAGTTGCCGCCATTTTTCGTGCAAACGTTACTCGAGGTCGAAGACCCCCGCTTTATTCCGCTCGATCATGGGTTTGCACAGAAGACCAGCGCTCGTGTCTTTCGCTCGCTCAAGCTGCGTCGTCGTCTTTTTTCTCAACAACGTTCATTTCTACACTCTGTTGTTGGAGCGCTTCAAGAGATCATCTCACGCAAGACACTGCTGGCCTGGGCTGCAACGCTGATGCTTATCATGCTCTTCACCGTCGCCTTTACCGCTCCGTCCTTTGTGGAAGGTGTGGCGATGTTGCTGCATGGCGCACCCGCTGGCGTACTCAAAGTGCATAATTATCCAAGGGTAGTGCATCATCATACGCCGCCCTCATATCATGACCCGACTCTTCCTACGCGGATCAATTTGCTGGCGGCCGAGCAGCAATTGCACTTCAACATCTATTGGCCGCAATATATGCCCTCGAACTATTCCCTGGCTGCTATCGATATCTATGAGGATCCGCATAATAACTGGGCGGATGGCCCTGTCGTCGAACTGGTGTACGACCTGGATGCTGGTAACGCCCCGTTAAAGGGGACCGGCCAGATTGTCATACGTGAATTTAAACCACTGACACAAACGCTGCAGGTTGTGCAAGATGATGCTGCCTATCCAATTCAACCCGATGCGAACGGCAATCCCAGGGCTATCTACGTCGATGGTCAATGGCTGACGCGTGGCAAACTCGCTCACATCTGGGCTTACGGCGGTCGCAGTGAGGTCATTTACCAACAAGACGGCGTTGTCTTCTGGATTGCTGGCGATCAACGCGATGGAATAGGGAAGAAAGCCCTCTGGGCGGTGGCTCAGTCTTTGCATATTCTGCCTTTCACCCACCCGACTCTGCTGAAAGATGCAGTCGCCACGCTCTTGTGGGCAGGTGACACGATCAATGGGCCATTCTTAAACGATGTTGTGGCAATCTTCTCTGATAATAGCAACCCATATTACTTGAGCTTGAGTTCCTATATCTCCGGGAAACCCACTTCACTGAAGAATCCTGCGCGTGGGCATTGACCTCTATAGGCTTCGCTGCAATGTTCAATGATTCCTTGCCATTATCTCGTAGGGGCGAGGGCGGCGGACGTCGGGTGGTGGGGACCTTTATGGTCGCCCGCGTCCTTTTCCCCTTGTCCCTCCTTGTTCTGCTCATCATGCTTATTTCTTGTGGCGCTACCCCCACCCCGCCAGTGCGCCAGGTTTCTTCGCCGCTGCTTGGTCCGTACGCTGCAACGCCTGCTGCTTCGCGTGGGCCCGGAGGTCGCATCGTCTTCGCGGACCGGCAATTCCCCGACGCGCTGAACCCCTTATTTTCTGGCTCCCCCGTTGATTTTGAGGTGGGCGCGGCGCTCTGGTCCGCACCAGTAGTGTTCGATAATCACTTTCATGTCCAGCCAGACCAGTTGACCGAGGTACCATTGCCGGAAAATGGCGATGTGCTGGACAATGGCAAGACCATCGTCATGCGCCTGCGCCACGATCTGCGCTGGTCAGACGGTCAGCCCATCCTCGCGCGCGATTTTCAGTACTGGTGGCAGCTGGACCAGGACCCCAATACCGGTGCTATCACGACCGGTGGCTACGATGCGATTGCCAGCATTGACACCCCGGATGACTTCACGGTTATCCTGCATATGAAACACCCATATGGCCCCTACCTGCTCTACCTGCCGTATGCCGCGCCGATGCATGCCTGGGGGCATCTGCACCCCATCGACCTGCAAAATATGACGCGCGTCTATCTCGCCCCTGATGTGACTGATGGCCCCTACAAAGTGACCAGTTTTGTCAATGGGCAAAGCTATACCTTGACGCCGAATACCTATTATACCTCCACCACTTTTCACGGCCCTTACATCTCGCAGCTCGTCTATCAAACCTATACCGGCAATACCGCACTGCAGGCCGCGCTGCAGGCGGGTCAAGTCGATATCGCCGAGGGCTATATGGAGTATGAAGCGCCCGCCCTTACCCATCTTCCTGCTTCGCTAAAGCTATTGGAAACGCCTGCCGCCTCCTACGAGCACCTTGATTTCAATAACGCCAACCCACTCTTTTCGGATGTCAATGTGAGGCGCGCCGTTCAATTGGCCATTGACAAATGCGCCCTCACCCGCAGTGTGCTGCATATGGCCGGTTGTGCACGCGTTGCCAACCAGGTGGAAGTCCCATCCTCGCTGTATAATGATCGGACTATAGCGCCGGTCGGCTATGATCCTGCTGCCGCCAGCAAGTTGCTGAGGCAGGCGGGGTGGCTCCCCGGCCCGCGTGGCATTCTCACCAAACAGGGGCATCCCTTCGTGCTACGCCTCGTCACAACGGCGGATAATCCCCTGCGCGCCGCCGCCGCCGCGCTAATCCAGCAGGATTTGCTCGCCGTGGGCATCCAGGTGCATGTCCTCTATTATCCTCTCGGCCCTTTTTTCGCCGTATATACTCGTGGTGGTATCCTGGCCACCGGCGCATTCGACCTCGCCATGTTCGGCTACCAGAACAGCCCGGAACCTGACGACGAATATGGCGTCTTTCACTCCTCGCAGATACCCACTGCCGCCCAACCCAACCTGGGCAATTACGGGCGGGTTCGCGACCCCATCATCGATTCAGCCCTCACCCAGGGCCGCGACACGGTGGATTTCGCGCAGCGCGTACACTACTATCACCAGTTCCTCGAGCAGCTGGCAAACC
>VBHV01000725.1 GCA_005881995.1 Chloroflexota bacterium
ACTACAAGCCGCTCACCGCTACCAGTGTCCAGGACTATGACGAGATGATGGATAGCAATGTCCGCTCCACCTTCCTGTTTACCCGCCACGCTGCCCCTTTGATGATCAAGCAGCAGTCAGGCACGATTCTCATCATCTCATCGATGGCAGGCATTTACGGTTTCGCCGGTGAGGCGGTGTATTGTGCCACCAAATTCGCCCAGGTCGGGTTTGCACAAGCCCTGGACAAAGAATTGCATCCGTACGGGATCAAAGTAGGCGTGATTTGCCCTGGTGGGGTCAAGACGGAATTTGCACTGGGGAAAGGGCGGACAGAAGAGAGTGTCGCCCAATCAGGGATGCTCGACCCTGAGGATGTGGCAGGGGCGGTTCTGCTGGCCTGTACCCAGTCTCCTCACTCGCGCATCATTGAAATTCAGATGCGCCCTATGGCCGAGCCTCTGACCTGAACGAGTGCATCTCCAATTGAGGAGCTGATGGATTGTTAGCTCTGGCCAGACTCAATACCTGACCGCCTCGAGAGCCTCCACCATGGCTACCAATTCTTCAGGTGATTGCTTGCCTACCAGGTCGCATAACAAACCGGCCTGGTACCATTCGAGACGGTTCTGCCCGTCGCGAGTATGTGAAAGGAAGCCGGGTATAGCGCCTATATGCACAAGTTGATAGCCGGAATTCGTGTAGACAGCAGGTGGAAGGGGTGGCGAGGGAGTTTCGTAGATGATGGCGTCTTGCTCATAAACCAGGTACGCCCTCATGACATTGCCACTCCCATAGATACTTGTATTCATCGCAATCAGGTACCCATTCGACGCGATGTGTGTAGGGATCAGGAGAAGTAAGCCATGTAAATTAATAGGAGCGGCGATGTTATACGTGTTGGTTGAGGGCAAATCTGTCATCTCCCAGCCCTGCACATTCTTATTGAGATGATTATTCTGAATGCCGACCGGCGTAAATTCAAAGACAATGCCCGGGCCAAGCACGACAAAAATCAGGATGGCCGCGGCCACCATCAGTGGACGAAAAAGCCATTTTTTCAGCGAAGCGGAGTGCGCAAGTTGCGTGCGTAACTGCATCCCCAGGCGCTGGCGATGTGCGCGCGCCGGGGCGTCCAGTTCACGATAGGGAGCCAGGGCAACGGTCAATCGTCCGGCGATTTGCAGCAATTCATCGTCATCTGGCGCTGTAGTCTCCATCCCCTCTACGATCTCATCTAAGCGATCCAGCCAGTCATCATCGACATCATTGACCTCATCTGGTTTTTCTTTCATGGGTTACCTCCCTCCTTCCTCGTGCAGTGCATCTCGTAACCGAGCGAGTGTGCGATGAAGCAGAGAACCGACCGTTCCTTCCGGCATATTCAGAACGCGCGCTATCTCGCGATTCTGAAGGCACGCCACAAATTTCAAACCGATCACCTCGCGTTCACGTTCCGAAAGTCGATTAAGCTGAGAAAGCAGGTTCATGCGCTCCTCTTGCGCCACAAGTGTCTCTTCCGGGGAACACTCCCTGGGATGGCTGGAATCAATCAGTGTATCTAGAGACGCCGCCGGGCGTTGTCGCCGGAAATAGTCGGAGGCGCAATTGCGGGCAATGCGAAAGAGCCATGCGCCCACCGCTCCAGGCGATTGCAAGTCGGCCAGGTGGGTTAGTGCGCGCTCAAAGACCTGCGAGACCAGGTCTTCCGCCACCTCCGATGAACCAACGCGAAAACGCAGGTAGGCCAACCTGAATGACCTGCGTTTGCGCACTCTTCTTCTCTGATTTTACGGGCAGCGGCCATATCGAGAGCCGGGTACCCGCCAGCGGTACTCCTATGTCGCTCCCCAGTTCCATATGTTCTTTTCCCTGCACAGGCTTGTTTTTCTTTCGCTCATGAGAGTAGACGCAATCAGGTGGATAGTATTGCAGGCTCTAAAGAATTACGCTGAAAATGGGGGGAGTATCACGGCTTGACGTACCCCCTTTCCAGGGGGTATACTTTTATTATAGAAATGAGAATGATTATCATTATTAGGACACCCTAACCTATGGAACAGCTATTGAATATCAACGCGCGTGCCATCCTGGATGTAGTACGCACTTCACACAATCACCCTACCGCTCTCGAAGTGTACGAATCGGTGCGACGTGCCCGGCCTCGCATTGGCCTGGCAACCGTCTACCGTATTCTGCACCAGTTAACGGAGCAGGGACTCATCAAAGAATTGGGGCAGGATGTTGAGTGTTCGCGCTACGATGCGAATACTCGTCGTCACGACCACGCCATTTGTACCGAGTGCGGCGCATTGCTTGATATCCCTTTGAACATCCAGTTGTCTAATGAGGCGCTGCAAGCTGCGGCGCAGGCCGCCGGTCTCGCTATGGGGTCGCACGAGGTACGCATCTATGGGCGCTGTACACCCTGCCAGGAAAGGAACAAAGCATGAGTACTAATCAAAAAGATGAACCAACCATACAACCGTCAACAACCAACACAACAACAAATGTAGGGGCGCAATTCATTGTGCCCACCTCAGACGCTCTCGATAGCGCGACAAAACAGGAGCTTATCGCGGCCCTGCGGCAAAACTGGCAGCGTGAGATGGAGGGTGTGCGCACCTATCGCGATCTCGCGCAGCGTGAGCGGGACACGGCTCGCCGTAATATCCTGACGAAGATGGCCGATGCCGAACAACGCCACGCGCA
>VBHV01000049.1 GCA_005881995.1 Chloroflexota bacterium
GAGGCCACCAATAATGGCTCGTATAGTACCAGAACGTCCTGGCAGTCGATTATATGCTTCGGACTCAACCAGTGGGTAGAGGCCAGCGTTACCCAGGCTCAACACAAAAAGCGCGATGGGAGCAAACCACAGAATGCGCACGAAAAGAAAACCGAGGACGCCTACCAGGGTCAGCGACGATGCAATGGTAAGCAGCCGTGGGGGAGCGATGCGGCCCAGCAGTCGCTCCATAATGAACAGGCCAATAAACGCGGCAGCCATCTGGATAGCGACAATGACGCCGATAATCGGCGCGCTGGCATGCAATGCATCGCGTAAGTACAATACTACATAGGCCAGGAATACTTCATCGAGCATGGTTGTCAGGACGGAAAGCACGGCCCAGCGCAATAATACGCCGTCTCTCAATACCTGGCGCAAACCAGCCAGGACACTGACGGGAGGATCATCGGACCCTCGGCCATGGAAATGCGCCGCATGAGGAAAGGGCTGTGACCAGACAAAGACAGCAGTCACCAGCCAGCATCCAGCAGCGATCCAGCACATACCCGACCAACCGAGGCCTGATGCGACGATAGAGGTCACCGCAAAAGGCGAAAGAAAATCGCCAATGCTGCTCAAGAGCGTCCAGCGTGTTATAGTGCGCGCGCTATCGCCAGGCGTACTGTCGATCAGTGCAGCCTGGGACAGTGCAACCGCCGCGGCGCCTGCAGGGCCCATCAACGCGAAGGCGGCCAGCAGCGGGATGAAAGCGTGCGCGCTCCCTGCCAGGATAAAGGCGCAGGCCAGGCCAAGTTGTCCACCCAGTATCCACCAGCGTTTTGAGCTGCGATCGCTGAGCAAGAAGAGCAGCGGATCGAGCAGCATACTCGAACATCCGGCAACGCTGAAAATCAATCCGATCTGTTCGTAGCTCAACCCTAACTGGTCGCGCAACAGCGGCAAACCGATGAAGGTAAAGCCAGAGATGAGTTCATCCAACAAGCCCATGTTGATGAGTGTCAGGCGTAGCAGCGAGACGCGCTTGAGATGTAAGCAGATGCGTCTATATATCATGAAGTGTATATTCCTCTCTGAACATGTATGGTAAGCTGGAGAAAATGAGCGTAATACATGCTTCAGAGAGGGTGGGGCGCGAGCACAATAAAACCCGCCGACGAGCGTCGGCGCCGGTGCAAGAAGCGGTTCACTTCGTGATGAGCAGCTCAGATATCGCTGAGCAGAAGAGAGTTAGCAGGGACTACGTGTTTGCATAGATGGGACTCCTGAGTGGCCTTCATATACTGCCAGGGCGACCGCGAGGGTCGCCCCTACAATACACAATGGCCTGTTTTCCACGTCACCGTGTATTGTAGGGGCGACCCTCGCGGTCGCCCTGGCAGCCAAATCGTCTTCCTGACAATCTTTCACAGACCCTTCGTATACTCCAGTATACAACAAAAACCTTGATCGCATGCGATTATGAACAAATTGCAAGAAATCCTATCGAAATAGACGCGACACAGTGCGATTTTTATGACGCTTTTTTCATTGTAATAGTGAGCGTTTATGCACACAATTGGCTGTATACCGGCTTCTGAGGGACACTCCTGAAGTACCGCCCTCTTGCCTGTTTACCTCAGTCATGTTACACTTGCTTGCAAGAGATTACAACTTTTTTAGAATCCGCTCGTATCTAGTTTGTAAGATGTTTTTTCTGATATTGATCTTTATACAGAAAAAGAATGCAAGCGGTGATTAAAATGGAATCAACTCTACACGCTTCTACGGCAACTAATGCGGTAGGAGTCTTTGGTTCTCTGCCAACACGGACGAGAAAGGCGCGTCGGCAAAAGAGCGAGGCGTTGGCATCGCCGGGTATTTCGAGCAGGGATGGGGCTGTAGTTAAGCAGGCGGCACCGGGAGTATTGAGTACGACCGGGAGCTACGCGCGAGAGGCTGTAGTGGACTCGTTAAGCGATGCAGAGCTTGTCGAGCTGGTGCTTACTGGGGATCAAGACGCCTTCGCGTTGCTCGTCGAGCGCTATAAAGATGCTGTACAAAATCTTGCCTACCGTATGTTAAGCAATGTCACGGAAGCGGAAGATGTGACGCAGGAAGTATTTGTGCGAGCCTATACGCAGCTTGCCACATATAAACCTGCACACAAATTCAGCACCTGGCTGCTTTCGATTGCCTCGCACCTGGCCATCGACCAGCTGCGGCGGCGCCGTTTTCTGGCTTTACCGCTCGAAGATGTGCCCTTCCTGGAATGGGTCACCGACCTGGGAGTAGGGCCAGAGCAGTCGGCATTAGAGGGTGAGCAGCAAGATGAGATACAGTCGTACCTGCGGCGATTGCCCAGCAAGTATCGCGCGGTGATCGTCCTGCGCTACTGGTATGATTTATCATACGAGGAGATCGCCCAGGCATTGAAATTGACGCCTGCACTGGTGAAAGCGCGTCTACATCGTGCCCGCGAGCTGTTGGCTCGCTATATGAAGGACAATAATCTGAACGAGGAGGAACAGGTCGATGCGCTGCCGCGACGCTAAACACTGGCTTACCGCTCAGCGTGACACTGATCTTATGGTGCAGGAGCAACACTTCCAGGTTGCTCAATTGCAGGAGCATGTGCAGAAGTGTTCTGACTGCTATTCGTATAAAACGCGTCAACAGCGCCTTGATACCCTGCTACAGCCATCACCACCTCGCGTCTATCCCAATATCACCACCGAACGCATTATGCGTGCAGTTGAGCGGCAGAAGCGTATCACCCAGCAGCTTGAAGACCTCCAGGCCCAACAACAGGCACGCCTGGCGCGTATGAGTAAAGCTGGTCCAAAAATTGCTGGGATGCTGTTTTTAGTGACAGGGATACTCACCATCGGGCTACTTTCCTTAGTCATTTTCCAACCTGATATCTTCATAACCATGCTTTCATCGTTGAGCGGCGTTTTCGATGTGTTATTCCTCCTCGCGCAATATCTCCAGGTAGGACTGGCACTCATCACCCGCGAGAACTGGCTATTGTCAGGGGTGGCCCTGGTACTGGTGGTTATGATGGGTGTGTGGCTTCGCTTAATGCGTTATCCACAGGATGCGTAGCAAGCGAAGGAGGCGCAGTTCATGGTCAGGTGGCCGTGATTGGGAGTTCCAGTATGCTGAAAGCAGCTCGATCCCCCCGGTTTCTGTTTATATTGATCGGGGTGTTGTTCATTTCTGTAGTGTTGACAAACGCTGTTGGCACAATACTTTCGCCGGCGTCATCTACCGCCCACGCGGCAGACGGGCGCATCGATCATAGTGAGGTCGCGTGTACCAGCAGCAATCACCCGCCATCTTTTGGTGGGACAGTCATCATAGATGCGAATGAAGTGCTGTGCAGCCAACTGCTAGCTTTCGGTGGAACCATTGCCGTAAAAGGAGAGGTGCGCGGCAATATTATTGCCTTTAACAGCGCCATTACTATTGATGGAGGTGTCATCGGGAATATTAATCTCTTTGGTGGAACGATTAGTTTACATGCCGGTTCCCGCGTGCAGGGAGATATCAATCTCTATGGAACCAAAGTATACGGGGACAACAAGGGACAGATAGTGGGGGCGTTTAACGACCACAGTAATCCTGGCTGGCTCTTTGGATTACAGGCATTCCACTTCCCTTTCTGGTTTCTCTTTTTTATGATCCCGCTGGGCGTGTTGTGTATCAGGTTGCTTCCAGAACATGTGATGTTTGTCCGGGCGACAATGAAATACAAGATGCGTCGGAGTCTGGTAGTAGGGCTACTCACCTGTGTGTTAGCTCCTGCGGTGTTAATTGTACTTATCGCCTTGATCGTTTCTATTCCATTAGCTTTGATTGTACTGCTTGGACTACTGGCCGCCTGGATATTGGGCAGTGTTGCCATTGGTTGGATGATTGGTGAGCAGATTGTGCAAGCGCTTACCACGCGCCAGCCAACACGAAATACGCGCTATCTCCAGGTTATTGTTGGATTGATCGCCCTGGCGCTGCTAAGTTCTCTGCCGTTTATCGGTTGGCTTATCAGCATTGGAACGGGCTTGTTAGGGTTGGGGGCGGTATTACTCAGCCGTTTTGGAACCCGGCTCTATAGTCAGCCCAAACAACCGCTGCCTTTCTAAGTGGACTGTAGAGCGCTGGCTGTTCAGACGAATATACTAAGGAAGAGAGATGCTACTTCTAGCGAGTAGCGCTTGTTTGAACAGCTATGACGAAAATACGTTGGAAAGATGTGACGGACACGATTGATTTCTCTCTATCAGGTGGCCGTTGAGGTGAATATGAGCATTGATGTTGAACTAACAGACCTTGCCTATGGTGGTGATGCCGTAGGCCGGTACGAGGGACGAGTCTTATTTGTGCCTGGAGGCATTCCAGGCGAACGAGTTCGCGTGGAGATCGTGGAAGAACGCCGAGGACATGCTCGCGCTGACCTTTTAGAGATTCTGCGTCCCGCGCCTGAGCGGGTCGACCCCCAGTATCCGTTGTTGACCGATAGCGGCTGCCAGTGGCAGCACATCGCGTATCCAGCGCAGTTAACCTGGAAAGCGCATATCGTGCGCCAGCTGCTGGTGCGTATTGGCAAGCAGCCGGATGCTCTTGTCCACCCAACAATCGGCATGCCCGCTGGCGTCTCCCCCTGGCACTATCGCAATATCGCCGTATTCTCGGTTGGTCCCGCCAACGAAGTAGGCTTCAAACTCACCGAGAGTCACGAAGTACAAGACCTGGAAACGTGTCCGCTCTTGCACCCTGCCCTGGACATGGCCTACCAGCATATTCGCGCCAAATTGCTCGATTACTTTGGCGATGCGCTGGCCGAGATGATCCAGGGATTCACCATTCGAGGTGCGATTGGCGCGGTCAGTACAAATGCGACTTCAGAGACAGTGAAACCGGTACCAACGCTGC
>VBHV01000050.1 GCA_005881995.1 Chloroflexota bacterium
GCGAACGATACGGAGATTCGATGATGACCAGGTGGGTTTCTTCATCATTATGCAGTTGCTTTTGCCACTGCTGCCAGGCATCGCGCAGCTTATTCACCTCATCTGTATCAACGGCGACATGCACAGCGATAACGTGTTTTGAGATGGAGCGGGCATAGGCCAGGCTCTGAATTGCCGCGCGATCCAGTCCGGCGATGGGTACAATCAGACGATGGTGTATGTCCTTTGGGTGTGCGGGAATATTGACAATCCGTTCCCGTTCAACCGTCTGATAATGACGATGGATGGCAAGAAACATCAGCACGAGCAGTGGGATGAGTATAACGACGATCCAGGCACCCTCCAAAAACTTCGTGGAGGCAATGACCAGGCTCACGAGCAGTGTGGTCAACGCTCCCAGGCCATTGATAACCATGCTGCGCAGCCAGCCTTTGTGCTCATGGCGTAGCCGCCACCAGTGACGTACCATGCCGCTCTGCGAAAGCGTAAACGACATGAAAACCCCCACCGCGTACAGATTAATGAGTTGTGTCGTATTACCCTGGAACACGATAAGCAGCAGACTTGCCAGTAATGCCAGGAAAATGATCCCTATCGAAAACGCCAGGCGATCACCCCGAAATGCGAACTGGTGGGGCAGAAATTTATCTCTTGCCAGCAGCGAGGATAATCTCGGAAAGTCAGAATAGCTGGTGTTTGCTGCCAGTGTGAGGATCAACAGCGTTGCGATCTGAAAGACCGGGAACATGAAATACAAAGGGCCTGAGAATACCTGTAAGGCAATCTGACCAATCACCGTCGGGTTACTCGCTGAATTTGCCTCAATATGATAAGAGGTCGCCAGGACAGTAATGCCAATGAAAAGGGTACCGAGAATGACGGCCATCCAGGTGAGCGTTGTACGGGCATTGCGCGTTTCCGGCTTCTTGAAGGCAGGCACCCCGTTTGATATAGCTTCCACACCGGTCATTGCAGAACAGCCAGCGGCAAATGACTTGAGGATGAGGAAAAGTGAGAGGGGTTCAGTGACTTTCGCAAACTGGAAATTACCGATAACGGGGTTATGCTGAACAAAGAAGGATTTGAAGCAACCAACAATAATCAGCAGCAGTGCACTCAAAATGAATATGTAGGTGGGGATGGCAAAAATCGAGCCGGACTCACGTACTCCACGCAAATTGACGATCGTGATGAGCAGTACTAAAGCAACGTCGATAGTCACAACGTCTGTGGTTGATGCTAAGCCAGGGAAAAGCGTTGCAAGGGCCAATACGCCAGCGGAGACGCTGACGGCAACAGTGAGTACGTAGTCGATCATGAGGGATGCAGCCGCGACGAGACCAGGGAGCATACCCAGGTTGTCCTTGGCTACAATGTAGGAGCCACCACCATTTGGATAGGCGGGGATGGTCTGGCGGTATGAGATAGCAACAATCACGAGCAGCCCGACAATGGCGAAGCTGATCGGTAATGTCAACCCCAGCGCACCCGATCCCGCTGCCACCAGGCTGATAAGGATAGCTTCGGTCGCGTATGNNGTCGTTCCTGCTCCGCCTGGGCCGTCGCCAGGGGTGCCCCGATCAAGGCTCGCTTGACCTGATAGAATATCCTTGCTAGGCCACGCCTGGGGGCCTGAGTAAATTCGGTGGCCTCAAGCACGCCCGTGCTGATACGTCGAAATGCCCGTTGATTGTTCAACACGACGCGGACTCGTTCATTGCCGGGAAACGTTCCTGGCAGCACTTCGGCACGAACGAGCCGGGTAGGGTCGTCGTCATCGATCAACTGAGGCCTGGCCTCGCTTGCCGTTACAGGAACGCTCTCTTCCGAATTCTGTTGCTCCTGGTTATCCATTCTAGCTGCTCCCTGACATGTTAGCATGTAGCTCTTCCTACAGTATAGTAATGCAGGAGCTTCAATATCAAGAACTCCCGCGGTTATTCTAGAGTTGCTTGAGCGTTTTTGAGCATTTCAGCCGATTTCTTGAGCGTTTCTTGAGCTTTTTGAGAAGTCAAGTGCTTCTGAAACCCCCTCGACGGTACTGTACAGGTATGGTAGACTTGTGCTACTCACACCGGGAATGTTGGGGGCGGGAGAGGTATGTAAGATTGAGTGACAGACAGGAGTCTGCGATGGATGCTCGAAAGGATGAGTTCAACAACAAGCTGCGACCCGCCCGCTTGATCGCGGTGGGCAATCGCATCAACCTCAAAGCAGCAGCCTCTGAAGAATGTTTTTCAGCTGAGTTGGAACGTATTGTCTCGCTGGTCGTACCTCATCTGTTAAAGGACCGGCCAAATCTGGTCGTGTTAGGAGAGGTGCTGGGCCTCCCACTCGCGCTTGCTGGCAAACGTGGCTACCTGCCGCGTCGTATGCAAACCTCCAACGTGGCTATAACCATGCTGGCCTTGGGATACGCTCGCCGCATCTTTCACTATCGCCACCTCTATCCCGGTATTTCTTCCGTGCGCGCCTTACTGCTCTCCCTTTCCGATCTCATGTATCGACCCTTTACTACGACGTTGAGCAAACTGGCTGCGCGGCACCAGGTATACCTATCCGCGAGTTCTATAGTGCCGCATGTGCAATGTTCAAATTCTCAGATCGATATTAGTCGCTTCGGGCGCAAGCGCGTCGGCAAAGTCTATTTGCCCGATGGCCCAGGCGTCTACAACACGGCATTTTTATGGGGGCCAGATGGAGAACTCATCGGCACAACCGACAAAGTTTTTCTCACGGAGAGCGAACAGACCACGTTGGATTTAACACCCGGCGATTTGCAGCAGGTTCGCCCATTTGATACGGAGATGGGCAAAGTTGGGATCGCCATCAGCCTGGACGCCTTCACCCCGGAGTACCTGCAAGCCTTAGATCACCAGGGAACGCGCATTGTGATACAGAACGACGCCAACGACACCTTGTGGGCAGCTCCTTGCAAAACCTGGGAATGGCAGCCCCAGGAGTGGCTTAACTCCGTACTCGGTTCCGTGCAGGACGACTATCAGCATCTCTACTGTAATATCTGTCCCATGCAAGTTGGCAATTTCTACGATGTCGCTTTCGATGGTCAGTCGACCATCACCATGAAAAGCGACACCGAGCCAGACCCCTCGTGCAACTTTGTCGGCAACGATGGCTTTGTCCACACCGTGACAGATAAACCCATGAAGGGCAAATTTCTCGCCATGTCCCCCTGGGTTGTTGATGACCCCGGCAGGGCCAATCCTGAAATGTCGCTTACACAGCGGCGCGCTTCGCTCGAACAGGTGGCGAAACAGCTCCTTCCGGGCGGCTCGCGCGCCAATCAATACCGCGAGTCCGTCATTTGGGCAGATGTCGAAGTTCCTGGATAAGTACTTCTGCACTTGCGCTTTCACTCATTAGGCGGTAGAATACTTATGGTTCCACCTGTTTTGGTGCAGTGGGATCATGTAGGATTGGTAGATTTGGCCCCTTTCCCAGACATGCATCACATGTGCCAACCCCCAAGAAAGGTAGCAATTAAACGGAATGACCATCACTACCCGACCTCGCACAATTGGTGAATTGCGAGAAAGTGGATATAAAGTACTCTCGGTCAAAGAAGAGTTACGCAAAAATCTAATACAAAAGATCCGTCGAGGGGAAGACATCTTTCCTGGGATTATAGGCTATGAGGAGACCGTTATCCCACAGGTCGAAAACGCCATTCTCTCCGGGCAGGACATCATCTTTCTTGGCGAACGTGGCCAGGCAAAGACCCGTATGGCGCGTAACCTGGTCAATCTCCTGGATGATGTGATCCCCGTAATCGATGGGTGCGAAATAAATGACAACCCCTTTGAACCCATATGCAAGGCCTGCCGCGACAAGATAGAAGAGTTCGGCGATCGCGTCGAGATTGCATGGTTGCCGCGCGACAGGCGCTATGGTGAGAAACTGGCGACGCCCGACATCACCATTTCTGATCTCGTGGGCGAGGTAGACCCCGTGCGTGTGGCAGAGGGACGCTATCTCTCGGATGAACTCACCATCCACTACGGCATGATCCCCCGCACCAATCGCGGCATCTTCTGCATTAACGAGCTGCCGGACCTGGCGGAGCGTATCCAGGTGGGTTTGCTCAACATCATGGAAGAGCGCGATGTGCAGATTCGTGGCTATAAAATTCGCCTGCCATTGGATGTGTACGTCGTTGCCAGCGCCAACCCGGAAGACTACACCAATCGCGGGCGTATCATCACCCCGTTGAAAGACCGTGTTGGTTCGGAGATTCGCACGCATTATCCGCGCACCGTCGAACACGAAATTCAGATCATGGAATCTGAAAGCAATCATTTCATTACCGAGGGCATGGACATTATCTTCCCGGAGTTTATGAAGGAAGTGATTGCCAGCATTACCCAGCAGGCCCGCCGCAGCAACGAGATCAGCCAGCGTTCAGGGGTGAGTGTGCGTGTCTCGATCTCTAACTTTGAGAACGTCCTCAGCAATGCGAGCCGCCGCGCCCTGCGCCTGAAAGAGCGCCAGATTGCTCCGCGCGTGAGCGACCTTTCCGCTATCATCGCCTCGACCTGTGGCAAGATCGAGCTTGATACCGTAGGCGATGTCAAGGAAGAGCGTGTGGTGCAGAAACTCGTGAACAGCGCTATCCTGGAAGTCTTCGGTGACTACTTTGAAGTGCGCGAATTTGAACAACTGGTGGCGGGTTTCGAGCGTGGACTGAACGTGCAGGTAGGCGATGATCTCCCTTCGATGGAGTACGTCAACCAGCTCTCCAAGGTAGGCGGACTCAGCAAGGCCGTTGACAAACTCAATGGCCGGGGCAGTCCCGCCAGCATCGCATCGTCCGTTGAGTTTATTCTCGAAGGCCTGCACTTGAACCGTCGGCTTAATAAGGATGAGGTTAAAGGCAAAACGCGTTACCGGCGATAGATGATAAAGGACCATTCCCATGTTCAAACGCTTTTATAAGAACCGTTACGGGTATTCACGTTGGGATGGGACGCAACGCATCGAAGGACTGGATGCGGACGATATTCTGAATGCGCTCTCGGATGACTATCTCGAAGGCGGCAACCTGCAGCAGACCCTCAAACGCCTCATGCAGGAGGGCATACGTTCCGAAGATGGGCGCCGCACCATGGGCCTGCGCGAGCTGATGGAGCGCATGCGCAACCAGCGCAACGAGCAACTCAACCGCTACAACATGGCCTCCGGCGTCATGGATGACCTGCGCGAGAAACTCGAAGAAATCAAGAACCTCGAGCGTTCAGGCATCCAGCACCGCCTGGATGAAACCCAGGGACAGCCCTCAGAGCAGAGCCAGCCTTCTGACCAGCAGCAAGACGGAGGAGCATCTCCCAGGGATGCCCAGTCCAATGCTAATGCTCAACCATCCGGCCAGTCCGGCCAAGCTGGGCAATCAGGGCAGTCAGAACAGGGGCAATCCGGCGAAAGCGGCGATGGCCTCACGCCTGAGCAGAAGCGCAAGATGCTGGAGATGATCGCGAAGCGCAAACAAGAGTATCTTGAGAAGCTTCCCGAGGATATCCCCGGCCAGATCAAGGGTCTGTCCGAGTACGACTTCATGGACGACGAGGCGCGCGAGAAGTTCAATGAGTTGCTCGCCAGCCTGCAGCAGCAGATGATGCAGCAATTCTTCCAGGGCATGCAGCAATCCCTGCAAAACATGACCCCGGAAGACATCGCCAAGCTGCGCGAGATGATTCGCGACCTCAATAAGATGCTGCGCGACCGGCAGGAGGGACGAGAACCCGACTTCGACTCCTTCATGCAGAAGCACGGGGAATATTTCCCCGGCGTCAATTCGCTCGATGACCTGATCGAACAGATGCAGCAGCAGATGGCGGCCATGCAGGGCATTATGGACAACCTCTCGCCGGAGCAGCGGCAGGAGCTGCAAAATCTCATGGAACAACTCATGGGAGATGACCGCATCCGCGTTGACATGATGGAACTGGCGCAGAACCTCGAAGCCCTCATGCCCATGGAGCAGGCGCGCACACGTTTCCCCTTTAGAGGCGATGAATCGCTGCCTCTCAATGAAGCTATGCGCATGATGGGTCGCTTGCAGCAGATGGAGGGCCTGGAAGATCAATTCCAGGAAGCGCGCCGCCTGGATAACCTCGATGCCATCGACAGCGAGAAGGTCAAGGAACTGCTGGGCGACGACGAGTACCAATCGGTCGAGCAACTCAAGGAATTGATGAGAATCCTGGAGGAAGCGGGCTATATCCAGAAAAAGGGCAATTACTGGGAATTGACGGCTCGCGGCATTCGCAAGATTGGCCAGAAGGCGCTCCAGGACATCTTCAACAAGCTCAAACGCGACGGCTTTGGTCGCCATGTCAGCCCGTTCCGAGGTGTCGGCGGCGAACGTACCGATGAGAGCAAAGCCTACCAGTTTGGCGATCCATTCCTGCTCGACCTGGAAAAAACGCTGATGAATGCCCTGCATAGGCGCGGCATCGGTACGCCTGTCACCCTGCAAAAAGATGACTTCGAGGTGTATCGTACCGAATTTACCACGCAGTCTTCGACGGTGTTGATGATCGACCTGAGCATGAGCATGATCTACAACGGCTGCCAGCCTGCCGCGAAAAAGGTCGCGGTGGCCCTGGAGAGCAACCTGTACGTCGTGGGCTTTTCATTCGTCGCCCGCGAATACAAGCCGCAGGAACTGGTAGAGATGAGCCGTTTCGATAACGACACGGGCACCAACATGGCGCACGGGTTGATGCTTTCGCGCCAGCTCCTCTCGCGCCATCATGGGGTCAACAAGCAGATCATCATGATAACTGATGGTGGGCCTACCGTCTGGTATGAGAATGATGGCTGGCAGTTCGGCTATCCGCCCAACCCCTTCGCCGAGCAACAGGCGCTGCTCGAAACGCAGCGCTGCACACGCGATGGCATCACTATCAATACCTTCATGCTCGAGGATGATCGCTGGATGGTGGCTTTTGTTAACCAGATGGCGGAGATCAATCGTGGCCGCACATTCTACGCCGACAAGAATAACCTGGGTGAGTACCTGCTGGTCGATTACCTGAACAGCAAGCGGAAGTTTATCGTATAGATAAAAGGAGGGGCGCAATGTGGCGCCCCTCCTTTTTCAATTGAGGGTGGTTTCATGTCGCAAGAGGACGCGCTTGAGCTGTTCGTACAGGGGCTTCGTCAGCTTGATACGAAAATCACCGATCAACAGGTTGACCAATTCCTGCGCTACCGGCAAGAACTCCTCGACTGGAATGCTCGCTTCAATCTCACGGCCATTACCGATCCGGATGAGATACTGTTCAAACATTTCCTGGATTCGTTATCCCTTTTGGCGGTCTATGATAAACCCCAGGCGCGTGTACTCGATATTGGAGCAGGGGCCGGCTTTCCGGGGATTCCACTCAAGATACTTCGGCCACAATGGAAGATCGTGCTTTTGGAGGCGACAGGCAAGAAAGTGACGTTCTTACAACATGTGATCGAGACGCTTCACCTTCGGGGCATCAAAGCTGTGCATGGACGCGCTGAAGAGCTGGGGCGCCAGCAGCAATACCGTGCATCGTTCGATCTTGTAACTGCGCGCGCTGTTGCCTCACTCCCTACCCTGTTAGAGTACGCTGCACCCTTTTGCCGTGTTGGTGGGCGCATCATCTTCCCGAAAAAAGGCGACCTGGTAGAGGAGCTAGCGCAGGGCAAACACGCCGCCAGCCAACTCGGAGCGATGTTCAAAACGGACAGTACAGTGACACTGCCCGGTCTGGAGGATGGCCGGCGCTTGCTCGTCTGGCAACAAATCAAACCATGCCCGGCGCAGTTCCCGCGCAGTGGTTCGGTTATAGCGAAGAAGCCATTGGGTTAATCCAGTCCTTACTCGGACAACACTTCATCCCTGGCTTCGGCTGCTCTTCGCTCAGCTTTTTGTTGCTCTACGGCCCCATCCCTTTCTCTCTGCGATGCATCATGCAAATCGTCTCGATGCTGGTAGAGGTAATCCAGGAGAGAAAATGCAGCCTGCGCACCGAGGTGAAGCCGCACTTGCGCATCTTCCTCTGATGTAATCAGTAGGCCTGAATCGGAGAGCTCAAAATTCCATCCGTGAACGCTCATGGGTGCTATATCCATAGTACTATCCTTTCTCGGTCCGTCCGGTGTACAAGTACCTAATATCTACGCATAACTCGCCGGATGAAGCGCGCTGCAGCCGCAATTAGCAGGGTCTCAGCGACCAATCTCATAAAACCTGGCCGTCTGCGCCTCTCTCTTCCTCTTCTCATAGGTAATCTTTTTCCTCCTTCACGAGTATGAAATCTTGTTCCTGCTGTGTAGCACGTATTAGCAGGGTGGGAAGTGGCAGAGCACCTGGCATATGAGGAAGGTCTTCTACCTAAGTACAGGTTAAAGGCTGGTCTAATGTACATGGTGATGGTCAAAGATATTGATTAAACTTGTGCTAATAAGCATAGCATCAGCAGCAGCATTTGGAGGCGATATGGCATCTTTAGAAACCACGAGACTGGGTCAGAGCAACATGGAAATAACCAGGGTGGGTATTGGGACGGCCCCGATTGGCTCAACGCCCGAATGGAGAATCAATTGGGGATACCAGGACGAAGGCAACGCTACGCGGGCGATTGAAGCAGCCATTGATTGCGGTGTCAACTGGATCGATACGGCCCCATTCTATGGTTGGGGGCACGCCGAGCAGATTGTGGGCAGGGTTTTACGAGGCAGGCGCGATAGCGTCTATATTTTTACGAAGTGTGGCACCATCAGGAACGAGGATGGTAGTGACAGCGAAAACCTCACACCTGCAAGCATACGGAGAGAAGTTGAAGCGAGCCTGCGCAATTTGCAAACCGACTACATCGATCTCTATCAGTTCCACGACCCTGATCCCAATACTCCTATCGAAGAATCCTGGGCAACCATGCAAGCGCTCATCCAAGAAGGCAAAGTGCGCTATGGTGGCCTGTCCAATCACACCATCGATCTGATGCAGCGCGCTATGACCATAGCTCCCATCACCTCTAACCAGCACCAGTATAATCTGCTTTCTCGCACAATCGAACGCGATGTCTTACCCTTTTCGCAGCAGCACGGGATAGGAGTATTGTGCTGGTCGCCGCTGGCAAGCGGATTTTTGACGGACGGCTTCGACCTGGATAGCCTCGAACCGCAAGATTTTCGCCGCAGGCATCCCTATGCCCAGGAGACAAGATATACGCTGCTCAGGCAGATGCGTGGTAGACTTCAAGATATTGCGCGCGATCACCAGAGAAGCTTGACTGAACTGGCGATTGCCTGGGTGTTGAGGCAGCCTGCTGTAACGGGCGCGATTATGGGCATACGCGATGAGGGAGAAGCGCGTGCGATGACGAAGGCCCTTGACTGGAAGCTTGACGATGAAACCATTCAGGCTATCAAGGAGGTACTTGCCTCTTGGAGTTAGTGCATTGACCTCTTGGTGCTTCGCTTACAGTAGTAAAAATCCAGGCTACTCCTGTGACGACAGTGAATGCATCATCAGCAGGTACAGTTTTAGCTACGGCTATTGTACCTGCTGAACATGGTCAAATCATCCCAGGAACAGCCGATGGATTTTCTGTGTGATACGGCCTACATCGGTGCGTCTTCTATGTGCGTAGCGATATACCAGGTGTTGCCGAACGCGTCTTTCACGCCCGCGAGTCGATCTCCGTAGGGCTGATCAGCTGGCTCCATGATCGAGGTGGCACCCGCTTGCAGTGCGTGCTGATAGACGGTGTCTACATCTTCCATGTAGAGGTAGAGCGTCGCAGGTGATGGCTCTCCGCTCCAGGCACCACCTCCTCCAAGCATCACTCGCGAGTCGCCAATTGTGACCTCGATGTGCAGTCCGCCTGCAGACCCAGTCACTCGGAAGTGTTCCACCGCCCCGAACGCCTGTTTGACGAAATCGACCAGTTTTTCGGCCTCCTGAACTATGAGGTAGGGTGTGACGGTATGGTAGCCCTCGGGGATGGGATTCACTTGGCTTGTCATAAATCATCTCCTTTGTAGATTGGTTGGAACGTATGTCTGTTGCGTCATAAGTACAGTATGCCAGAATGCGGGGTGCTTCGTCTTGTAAAAAATTGACCTTAATCATAGAGCGGAACATGGTTGAGGTGTTCACTCCGGTTAAGAAGGTAGGCCCCGGGATTGAGGCCGGAAATGGCCCGGAAGTCGTGGATAAAATGCGCCTGGTCGAAATACCCGCAGGTCAAAGCGATGTCCACCCACTCGACTTGCTGCTCTCTTCCGATACGGCGCAGCACCTCCTGAAAGCGCTGGACACGGCAAAAAAGCTTTGGCGTCAGCCCCACTTCTTCATGGAACACCTGGATGAACCGTCTAGAGCTGAGGCCGATGCGCTCGGACACGTCACTTATCGTTCGGGTATGCGGTACCTCCTGGAACTCCTTCAGCGCGAAGGCAACAGCGGGATGACCCACCAGAGGCCTGGCTAGCCGTGCCAGAAGAGCCTGTTCGAGGATGCAGGATCGGATCTCAAGCGTTTCGGCCTCGAGTAGCTGCTCGCGCAAGTCGTCGACTGCCGCTCCCCATACTGTCTGCAGCGAGACGTGCGCATTGTGCAACTCACTGGCAGGCAATTTGAAGAACGGGAAAGCCCCGCCCGGCTTGAAATGCACGCCCATAACTGATGCCAGGCTGGCCGTATCAATGATGAAGGACTCCGAATGTGCGCCGCAGATCACGCAGCCGCGAAAAGTCTGAAACTGGTCGGTATTCTGCCGGTCGTACACTGGAATCGTATCGTCGTGAAGGTTGATGATCAGCTCCATCGAGCCATCCGGGAGACGGCATTCCCTGGTGTGTGTTTGCTCGAAGCCTTCGTACAGCCAAAATAAATCCACGAATTCCGCCAGTGGTGGCTGAGGGCTGTAGGTGTGATAGACTGGCAACGCCGACCTCCAATTCAGGCGTGAGATGGCACCGAGCTATCTTCGCGCATTGCGAGGGTAACGGTCATCATAATCAGGTGTAGCCAGCACGTCCTTTACCTGGATGGTCCTGCCCCGCTGTGGGCTGACCGAAACCATGGCCACGGGTGTCTCTATCAGTGCCTCGATGCGTTTCAAATACTGCTTTGCCGCCTCCGGCAACTCCTCGTAAGTACAAATCCCAGAGGTATCACACTGCCAGCCTTCGACCTCTTCATAGATCGGTTCGCACGCCGCCAGGTCGCTCTGCGTGGCTGGGAGACTATGTACCAGCTTGCCGTGCAGCTGGTAGGCTGTGCAGATTTTTATCGTGGGGAAGGTATCGAGTACATCGAGTTTCGTGATCACTGCCGCATTCAGGCCGTTGAGCTGCGCAACAAAACGGCCTGCAACGGCATCGAACCAGCCGCAGCGGCGCGCGCGGCCTGTATTCGTGCCATACTCGTGACCCCAGTCGCGCATTTCCTGCCCCGCGGCATCAAAGAGTTCTGTTGGCATGGGGCCGCTGCCGACGCGTGTGATATACGCTTTGTACACACCGATTACGCGATCAATCGAATGTGGAGG
>VBHV01000051.1 GCA_005881995.1 Chloroflexota bacterium
GTCAATTGGCGGGCTTCGCCTCCATCGGTTGGAATGAGCCAGACCTGGGGTTTACCTTTCCCCTGCTTTTTCTGCTCTTTCTCATCCTTACCGGCTGGCTCTCCCTCGCGCTCGGATACAAACGCCAGCCACCGGCCATCCGGCGACCAGCTTGGGTTGGAAGCATTCGCAGGGCCTGCCGTAAAGCGCTGCGCTTCACCACCCTCGGTGGAGACCATCCAGATGGCAGAGCGATATTCATGTTTCCGCTCGTCTATAGTGGTCACCACAAACGCGACGCGCTTCCCATCCGGCGAAATGCGCGGCGAACTTACAGGTTTGTACTTGTACAGATCCTCGATAGTGATCTTGCGTAAACTCGATGACATGATCTTTTCCTTTGTGTGGAAGTTGTTGGCTTCGTTGATGACATGCAAGAAATCGGCACTTTTGACTGTACAGCTATAGTAAATCAAATTGCTTCGTCACGTCAAGCGTTGCTCAATTTCTCAGGCCAAAGGATCAAGCATTCATGAAAATCAAGGTAAACCGCCCACTCGCCCTTCTGAACCTCGGTTGTTGTAAAATAGGAAAATAATTCTGTCCAGATTCTCGCACCAACTTTGGTGCTACCATTTGACATCAGGAGGTATGTATGGAAAGCTTGATGATGGACTTCCCTTTGACCTTACAGCACGCGTTCAATCGTGCTGTTCGCCTCTTCTCCAAAAAAGAAATCGTGACGCAGACGGATAGCGGACTGCATCGCTATACCTTCCAGGAGTGGGGGAAACGCACCTTGCAGCTTGCCAATGCATTGAATCGCGCTGGCGTGAAGGAGGGAGACCGTATCGCCACCTTCGGGTGGAACACCTATCGTCACCTGGAGTTGTATTTCGCGATACCCTGTCTTGGCGCTGTCCTGCACACACTGAACATTCGCCTGTTCGCGGAACAACTGGTGTATATCATCAATAACGCGGAAGATGCGATGATCTTCGTAGATGGTGACCTGGTGCCAATTCTGGAAGGGCTGGCGGACCAGCTGAAGACGGTCAAGCAATACGTCGTCATGGGTGATGCACCCAACGCGACGGGAAAATTACAACCCTCGATTGACTATGAGACCTTCATAGCCGGGCAGCCGGAACATTTCGATTGGCCGCAGCTCGATGAAAACGCGGCTGCCGCCATGTGCTATACCTCTGGCACAACCGGGAACCCCAAAGGAGTTGTCTATAGCCATCGTTCCATATTCCTGCATTCGATGGGCGTGGGCCTGGCAGATGGCGCGGGCCTATCCGAGCAGGATACGGTGCTGCCGGTCGTGCCGATGTTCCATGCCAATGCCTGGGGCTTCCCCCACGCGGGCGTCATGATGGGGTCAAAGCTGGTTTTTCCTGGACGCTTCATGGACCCAATGAGAGTCGCGCACCTGATGTCGCAGGAGCGTGTCACGGTGGCAGCTGGTGTGCCAACCATCTGGATTGGCCTGTTGAACGCGCTCGATAAAGAACACATCGACCTTTCTTCACTGCGGGCAATTTATTGTGGTGGTTCCGCGGTACCAAAATCGCTGATCGAGGGATTGTGGCGCAAGGGCCTGACCATTGTGCACGCGTGGGGTATGACCGAAACCTCGCCCCTGGCCTCACTCAGTAAACTACGCAGCCATCAGATGCATCTGCCGCTTGAGGAGCAGTTCCGCATCAAAGCCAGGCAGGGAACGATTTTGCCTGCCGTGGAGTTCCGCGTGGTGAACATCGAGACCGGGCAAGAGGTACCCTGGGATAATACCAGCTATGGGGAGTTGCAGGTCCGTGGCCCCTGGATTGCGCGCGCCTACTATCACGACAACGAGTCGAGCGCGAAATTTGCCGAGGGCTGGCTGCGTACAGGCGATGTGGCTGTCGTGGATGAAGACGGCATCATCCAGCTCGTTGATCGCACCAAAGACCTGGTGAAATCCGGCGGCGAATGGATCTCCTCTGTCGAACTGGAAAGCCTGATTATGGGTCATCCCAAAGTGCTTGAGGCCTGCGTCATCGGTGTGCCGCATCCCAAGTGGGACGAGCGCCCTCTGGCCTTTGTCGTAGCCAAACCCGATTATGCAGGGCAGATCACCAAAGACGAGATTATCGAGTATCTGAGTCCGCACGTCGCGAAGTGGTGGCTACCCGATGACGTTGTCTTTATCGATGCTATCCCCAAGACCAGCGTGGGCAAGTTCGATAAGAAGGTGCTGCGCAGCCAGCACGCGATGCACAGCGGGGCTTAATACAGGGGAAACATGTCAGGAATAGCGAGTGAATGGTTTGCATCTGTGGCTTTCATTCGCTCGCTATTCCTGCTATCCCCTGTCCCTGCGCCAGGGTGTATCGGAGCGGCGCATCCAGCGGCCATTGTAGAGGAGGTAGGCGTCTTCTCGGTTGAAAAAATCATCGGTCAGGTCGCATTCTCCCCATGTACCCGGTTCAGTGTGTATGTTGCGTGTCAAATAATTGATAATCGCCGGGCCATCGCCCAGATCAACGCCTGGAAACTGTTCCGCCTCGATATCGCCCTCGCGTTCAACTACGGCGTCTGCCTGTGTTCCGCGCAATACGTAATAGATGTACATTATATCTATCCTCCCTGCTTCATCTAGATGAAGTTTGCTTCTCGCAGGTATCATATCTCATCTTGTATGATATGTCACCACGTGCGCATATCAGAAAGTCCCAAAAAGGTGCCAATGAATGTTGAATTGCATGATATGATGTGGTATACTTTGCAACAGAGGACAAATTAGAAATATTGTCCTAAACAGCGTCCCTTATCTGCCAGGAGCTAGTATCTATGCCCTTCATGCTGGTCACGCTGCTTACCTTCGCGCTGCTGGTCACGCTAGCTGGATTTTTTCTTTCCGTCAAACCCCAAGGCCGCAATCAAAATGTTATCTATCCGAGTGCGCGTTCCGGGCGGCGTAGTATCGAAGTTGCCACTTCAGGTACGACACGCTCTACGCGGGCAATTGCACAGCGCAGCGCGCTGTCGATCCCCTCGTTTGGAGGGCGTGTGCGCGGACGACAGGCAGGCGAGCCTGTTCCCTGGACTGTCGTTGTGATTGGTCTTGTATCAATTTTCGTGCTCGGCCTGTTCACTTTGAACGCTGTATTCCCGCGTAACGCTGTCTTCAGTACCGTCCTGTTTGCTAATGGTTCGCAGCCAACGCCGCCACCAGATACTACCACCCAGGAACACCTGTCTGGCATCTCACAAAGCCTGGTACGTATCAGCCAGCTGGATCCGGCGCAGTATAATTCTCCACAGGATTTTAATACCTGGGCTTATTCCGCGTGTTCTACGGCATCAATGACAGAGGTCATCAACGCGTACGGGCATCATTACCGTATCGCTGATGTTTTGAAAGTCGAGGCGTCCCTCCACGAAATTACCCCCACATTGGGATTAGTGGAGGATGTTGGCATCCAGCGTACCGCCGCGCAATTCGGATTCAAAACGTCCTGGGGATACAAGTTATCGCTCGACCAGATCATCGCCACCGCCAATTATGGCACACCTATCATCGTCGATTTCCCGCCCCAAAAATATGCAGGGGGACACCTGCTCGTTGTTCTTGGTGGAAATAGCAGTGTAGTATTCCTGGCCGATTCATCCCTCTATAACCGCACCTCGCTCACACGGGCGCAGTTTCTCAAATGGTGGGGCGGCTTCTCTGCCATTTTGACGCCAAATTAAGGCATCAGTTGGCCAAACGCTGTAGACTTCCTGATGTGAACGTAGAAGGATAGGGGAGATGCACATGCCTGGGACCGACAACACAGCCGGAGATTCATCGAAAGGGGTAAGCAAAGCAACGTCAGAGCAGGCCCGAGCAGCCTTTGTACCATCGACTGAGGAGCAGATCCGGGCTGCCCATATTGGGGAGCTAACGCCATTGATGGGCCATATCCACATCGTCGACTACGACCCCGAGTGGCCTCAGCTCTTCGAGCGCGAAGTCAAGCGAATCCAGGCCGCGCTCGGCGACCGGGTCCTGTTGATTGAACACGTCGGCTCGACCTCGGTGCCAGGGCTGGCGGCCAAGCCGAGAATCGACATACTGCTCGTGGTAGCGGACTCGGCAGACGAGCCGGGCTACGCCCCAGCCCTGGAAGCTGCCGCCTATGTGCTGCGCATCCGAGAACCGGACTGGTACGAGCACCGCGTCTTCAAAGGGCCAGACACGGACATTAACCTCCATGTCTTCACACCGGGCTGTCCGGAGATCGACCGTATGCTGCTCTTCCGCGACTGGCTGCGCAGCAATGCATCCGACCGTCGGCTGTACGAGCGCACCAAGCGGGAGCTTGCCAGCAAGGACTGGAAGTACACGCAGAACTACGCTGATGCCAAGACCGAGGTGGTCGAGGAGATTCTCGCGCGAGCGCGGGGGGGATGACAGACCCTAAATTGTACCGGAACTGTTAACCTTGGAATTGTGTGAGCAAAAATATGAGATGAGTTACGAGACTTGTCAAGGAAAATTCTACGCATGTGGAAGTGGTGCGCAGTCGCTTGAAAAACAAACTAAGTTGTCTCATTAAACGGACGATTTCGAGCCACTCTCTTCATCATTCATGGAGGCTGTGATTGCCGCTTTTCTCTGTCTGCGAGAGAATGAGAGAACATCATATGACATGGAGGGAGAGAGAGCATGCTTGAGGGTTTTTCGTGGTTACGCGAAAACAGTCCGG
>VBHV01000052.1 GCA_005881995.1 Chloroflexota bacterium
AATAGCCTAGCGCGACAGTTTGGGCGCCAGTTCAGCTACCGTACCAAACTTCCCGATATTGCGAAACTTCTGATAGCGCTGTTCCAGCAACTCATCTACATGCATGGTTTTGAGCGCCGTCAGGTTCTTCAGCAGCGCCGCCTTCAGATTGTCAACTGTCAAGCGATAATTGTGGTGCGCGCCGCCCAGTGGCTCTGGAATCAGATCGTCGACCAGGTCAAGGGCCTTTAGCTCCTTCGCGCTGATGCGCATGGCCTCAGCTGCCTGTGGCGCGTAAACCTTGTCGCGCCACAGGATGGAGGCCGAGGCTTCCGGCATAGCAACGGTGTAGATGCTGTGTTCGAGCATCAAGATACGATCAGCCACACTGATGGCTAAAGCGCCGCCGCTTCCGCCCTCGCCGATCACCACCGAGATGATCGGCACGCGCAGGCGCGCCATGCGGTACAGATTGGCCGCGATAGCCTCTGATTGGCCGCGTTCCTCATCGCCCAGGGCAAGGAATGCACCGGGAGTATCGATCAGGCAGACCACCGGGATACCGAATTTTTCAGCCTGCTCCATCACCCGACCTGCTTTGCGATAGCCTTCGGGGTGCGGCATACCCAGGTTGCGGAACTGCTTCTCCCTCATATCGCGGCCCTTCTGGTGGCAGACGAACATCGCCGTCGAGCCGTCCAGTTTCGCGAGACCGGCCATAATCGCGTGGTCATCGCTAAAAGAGCGGTCACCATGCAGTTCGAAGAAGTCTTCACACATCAGTTGAATGTAATCGGAAGAATAAGGCCGGTCCTTGTGGCGTGCCACCTGCACCGTTTCCCACGACGTGAGATTTTTGTATATCTCTTCAGTGCGCCGCCGTAGCTCGCGTTCAGCCTCGTGCAGCTGCCGGAGTTCGTCGGGTTTCAGGCGATCACCTTTGCGTTGCAGCGAGACAATCCTTTTTTCTAGCTCGGCGAGCGGCTTCTCAAATTCCAGGTCGTAGGCCATCGCTCCCCCCTGTGTAGTTGTTCTCTGCAAACTCACGTGTCTGCTGCGAAATCTCAATCCCAGCATACAAGCGCAGTAGCTGCGCCAGTTTGTTGCGCAGTTCACGCCGGTGTACCACAGCATCAATCATGCCGTGTTGTAGCACAAATTCAGAGTTGACCGTTCCCTCCGGCAGCTTCACATGCATAAACTGCTCGATCACACGCGGCCCCGTGAAACAGATCAACGCGCCTGGCTCTGCCAGGATAACATCACCCAGCATGGCAAAACTGGCAGTCACGCCACCGGTAGTCGGGTCTGTCAGCAGGCTGATGTAGGGAACCTTCGCCTCACCCAGTCTCGCCAGCGCTGCAGATGTCTTAGCCATCTGCATGAGCGAATACAAACCCTCCTGCATGCGAGCGCCGCCGGAGGCCGAGGCAATCAATACCGGTATACGTTTCTCGATACCCATTTCAATCGTGCGCGTGATTTTTTCGCCTACTGCCGACCCCATACTGCCGCCGATGAAGCGAAAGTCCATTATCGCCAGCGCGATCGGCAGGGACTCAATCGTGCCATGACCGGTCACGACCCCTTCATTCAAGTCGACTTTTTGGCGCTCGTCATCCAGCTTCTTCGCGTATTCTTGCACTTCATCTCGCGTGCGGGCGACGAATGTGAGTGGATCGGTTGAGACGATATCTGCATCAGTCTCTACAAAACTGTCCGGGTCCACCAGCAGTTCGATACGTTCATACGCCGAAAGCTTGAAGTGATAGTTACAGCGTGTGCATACCTTCAGATTCTTTTCCCACTCGCGGGCAATCAAAATCTCTTTGCACCTGGCACACTTGACCACCAGATTTCCTGAAGGTAATCCTGGCCTCGCCTGGCTGCTGGAATATGAAGCAGTTGGCGGATCGGCAGCTTCTTTGGCCATGCAATACCTCCTTGTCAGTCTTGCGCAAAAAGCGCAGCAACGAAGCTCTCTGGGTCAAAAGGAGCGAGGTTCTCGACTTTTTCTCCCGTACCAATAAATTTGATAGGTACCCCTAAATCGTCGGCGACGGCGAAGGCAAAGCCACCTTTAGCCGTGCTATCCAGTTTGGTAATCACCACGCCCGTCAGGCCGATATCCTCCGCGAATTTACGCGCCTGCAACAGCGCATTCTGGCCGGTGGTGGCATCGATGACCATCAACAACTCGTGCGGCCCATCGGGAAGCAGTTTCTGAATTACCTTGTTGATCTTCTTCAACTCTTCCATCAGGTTATACTTCGTGTGCAGTCGTCCGGCGGTATCGACGATCAGCACATCGCTCCCGCGTGTACCCGCGGCCTGGATCGCATCGTATACAACCGCGCCGGGATCAGAGCCGGGATTCTGGCTGATCACGGGCACCCCGACGCGTTCTCCCCACACTTTTAGCTGGTCGATAGCGGCGGCGCGGAAGGTATCGGCAGCCGCCAGGATCACGCGATGGTTCTCCCTTTTCAGGCGGTATGCCATCTTCGCGATGCTCGTCGTTTTGCCCGAGCCATTCACACCGATCACTAAGATGACGGTAAGCGGTGATTTTGTAGCGAAACGTAGACCCGCGGGTTTTCCAAGCAACTTGATGAGTTCTTCCCGCAGTGCCTGCTGTACCTGGGAAGCATTGCGCATCTGCTCTTCCGCTACGCGCTTATGCAGGCGATCCATCAGCCACGTGGCAGTGCCGGGACCAACGTCAGCGCTCAACAGCGCCTCTTCCAGTTCGTCCCACAGATCATCAGTAATGGGGGTTTGCTTGACGAAGGAATCGCTAAGGCGACCAAATAGTTTGCGGGTCCGGCTCAAGCTATTCTTAAAAGGGTTGTAGCCCGACTCAGCCATGGAGTCCCCTCCGACGCGCTCCTGGGTAATAGCAGTATCTCTTTTTGGCTCTTCCTGAGGTTTCTGCCCAAAAAATCGATTGAGCACGTTCGTTTTGACTCCTTACGTGTTCAACTTATACATAAAATAAAAGGCAAAAGGAAAAGGGACTTCCCTTTTGCCCTTGTTTGTCACCACATGCCGCGCGCCGCGCACTTACTGACGGCTGCCGCGATACGAGTGGAGTGACCCATCACTGATGGGCTCGTTGATGATGATGTCGCCGTTACGGATCTTAATATTGTACAGGCACGACGGGTTAGTGCAAACCCATGCCTTGTACTCAATGGAAGCTCCCTGGCTGCCGAAATCCGAAAGCGGAACCAGATCACCTTCACTACACTTGCGACACCGGGGAAACGCATTCTCCACGAAATCGCCTCCTTCCTTCTCTCGAGAGGATAGTATTCACCCACCTGACCACACATAACTGGCAAGGTTTGACGAAGAAGTAAGCCGAGGGGGAGCCTCCGCCGCTGCATCCGCATCCCCACAGCAGTAATACAGAGTCATTCTATCGCTATCATACCACAATTTGTTTCTTGTGTCAGCACCCTTATGAAGAAATTTTCATTTTCCTCACCATCTCTGCCCCAAGAATATCCCTCTTCTTTCCACCACCATGATATTAACAGTTTTTCAGTGTACCACTGCTTCTGTCCTAAGCATAACAGGTGTCACAATATCCGTCAAGGTTGATGGACTTCTATATTGTTTCAGAGTTCCACATGTTTCAGAGTTCTGCGTGAAGGTGGTGTCATGTGGAAAATCCCCCACTTCTGGAAATCTGTTCATCGGCAGGCATAGCTTAATCACCCATCATTTCTCACTTTTAATGATCCCACCACATAGCTTTTAAGCGATCCAACCCTTCAGAATCTAGCTCAGGTGCCGATTTATACAGTGCTCTACAGGTTGAGCAGCGATGAGAAATTCTGATACACGATGCCCTTTCTGCTTTATTGGCACGATAATTGCAGTAAAAGACAGTAAAAGGAAATATCGAATCGTTGCGTTTTCATAGCATTGTCACCTTGCAATAGAGTGTGTAGCAGGAGTATTACTCATGGTAGCCAGAGCATCGAAAATATCTAACGCTGATTGTCTTGATCGTATTGTTGATCGTGTGCATAGTGAGGAACCTGCACGTTCTGAAAAAAAAGGCCTTGCACGCACGTTTAAAGCCAGTGCCGTTAACGACTTCTATCTCGATGCGGAACTCCAGGATGCGTTCGATTTTGAAGAGGAGGAAGTGGATGTAGAAGAGGAGGACCGGCGCGGAGTCATTGATGATGCTGTAAAACAGTATTTAAAGGAGATTGGCATGTATCCCCTGCTCACCGCTGAGCAGGAACTACAGCTTGCTGAGCGCGTCTCGCGCGGCGATTTGCGCGCCAGGCAGCAGCTCATCGAAGCCAATCTGCGCCTGGTCGTCAGCGTTGCCAAACGTTACTCGAGTCAAGGTCTGCCCCTGCTCGATATGATCCAGGAGGGTAATATCGGTCTCATGCGGGCGGCCCAGAAGTTCGATTACAGGCGCGGCTTCCGCTTCAGCACCTATGCCACCTGGTGGATACGCCAGTCGATCAGCCGCGCCATCGCCGAGCATTCACGCACCATTCATATTCCGGTGCATGTCGTAGAGTTCATCTATAAAATCAAGCGCATCGCCCGCCGCATCTACCAGGAACAGGGCATCGAGGCCCTGCCAGAACAAATAGCCGCCGAAGTAGGTTTGCCCAAAGAGCGCATAGTGGAGCTATTAAGCGTCTCCGAGCAACCCGTTTCCCTCGACGCGCCGGTGGCAGACGACGAGCAATATCACCTCGCCGATGCCCTGGAAGATACCAGCATGACCCCCACCGTCGATGAAGTATCCCAGAAGGCGCTGCGTGACAGCATCGAACAGGCCATGACCATCCTCAATCCTCGCGAACGTACCATCATCGAGATGCGCTACGGCCTGCAAGACGGCCACTATCACACCCTCGACGAAGTCAGCGTAGAGTTCAAACTGACCCGCGAGCGCATCCGCCAGATCGAGGTGAAAGCGCTGCGGAAGTTGCGCTATCCAGA
>VBHV01000053.1 GCA_005881995.1 Chloroflexota bacterium
CGGCGGCAGAGTTCAGGATCAGTAATCGATCATCTATAGCAAGTTGTACGGTATCACAAAGTAAAGAAGAACGGAGCATGTTTATGGACCTCTATATTGATAGTGCGTTTCTCCATAATATCATGGATGTCCTGGAAACGATACCTGTTGCGGGTGCCACCACCAACCCCTCATTTCCTTGCCGAGAGGTCGCGCCTGGAGTATACTTGCCAGCAGCAATGATGCTGTGTACAACCCCCTCATTGCTCGCACTATCTGAAATACAGAAGGAGCTATACTCATGAGTCATGTCACGACACAACGCCTCGCAGAAATCCCCCTGTTTTCTCATTGTAGAGCTTATTTGTAAAAGATGATGGAGTATCATCTCACGAGTCGAACAAACGCAACCTGAAGTGAAGCATATCTGACATGTTATAATAGACCTTGATTATGAAGGGGGCTTTATTAATGGTACACACAAAGGATGCCAGCATGCTGAAGGCCATTCACTGTGATACTCAGGACCATGTTTTTCGTCATCTCACAAGCCTGGAGCAGGCAAGGGACGTGAAAAACCTTCCCAATGCGCTCTTGTGGCTTGACTTGCAGAGTCCAAGCGAGCAGGAATTAGTCAAACTCGGTCAGGAATTTGCCTTGCATCCGCTCGCTATTGAAGACGCCTCCCGTGAACACCAACGCCCAAAGGTGGAGGAATACGAGCATTTTTACTTCGTCGTGTTCTACTCGGTTAGCCTCAATGCAAACGCAGCAGGACTGGACATCTGCGAACTCGATATGTTCTTGGGGAAGAACTACCTGATTACCGTCCATACTGGACATATTCTCGAACTGGACGAGGTGGAGCAACGCTGGACGCGCAATGTCAACCAGTTAGAATGGGGAGTGGGAGTTCTCCTGTATACCCTGCTGGATACGATTGTCGATCGCTACTTCCCAGTGGTTGATGACATGGTCAACCAGGCAGAGGAACTGGAAGATCAACTGTTTACGGGAGCGCTGAGGCAAGGCGCTTTCACGCAACAACTCCTTGAATTGAGAAAGCGCTTCTTAGCCCTTCGCCGCATTGCGAGCCCGGAGCGAGATGTACTCAACACACTCACGAATCGGGATAATCCGATCTTCGATGAACACGTCCAGGTCTACTTTCGCGATATCTACGATCATATCACTCGTCTTGCCGACACCATTGACCTCTATCGAGACCAGCTCAGTACCATCATGGATGCGAACTTATCCATCGTCTCCAACGACCTGAATAAAGTGATGCGTACCCTCACCTCAGCATCCATTATCCTGATGGCTGATTCGCTCTTGGCGGGTATCTGGGGCATGAATTTTGTGAATATACCAGAGTTGAGATTGCAGTATGGCTACTACGCAGCCTTACTATGCATGGTCGTCGTCTCACTCCTCCTTCTCTTCGTCTTCAGGCGCCTGAGATGGTTCTAAGTCGACGACGACGAATTAGACGAGAATGGAGTACATCTCATGGCACTCTACATCGATAGCGCGTATCTTCCTGAGATTATTGCAGCAGCCGGAACGGTACCGGTGGCCGGTGTCACCACCAATCCGACTATCCTCCTCTCGGCACGCGAACGCGGCCAAAAGCTTTCTCCTCATCAACTCCTCAAAGATTTGTTGCGTGAGCTTACCGGCAATATTTTTATGCAGCCAGGAGATGTGGAGGAGGAAAACATGTACAGCCAGGCCATGAGCTATCTCGAAATCGATTCAAGCAGGGTAATTCTCAAAATTCCCATGATTGCGGTGGGTATGCGGATAGCAAGAAGGCTGAAACAGGACAATCATCGTGTTGCGTTTACGGCGGTTACGTCCGTTGCACAGGCCTACAGTGCTGCCATGGGCCAGGCAGATTTTGTCATTCCCTACTACAATCGTTTAGAGCGAGCAGGAGTCGATGCCGACGAACGTATTGCCGAGATGGCAGAACTGTTCCATAATCAGCAACTGCCAACGCGCATCTTAGCAGCAAGTATTAAATCACCACAAGAAGCTATCTCCGCGCTTGCTGCCGGTGCGCATGACATTACTGCTGCCCCAGGGGTATTGCTCGATATGATCACTGATCCGCAAACCGATGAGGCAGTTGAAAAATTTAGCCAGGACTGGCAAAAGCTCAAATCAGAGTAGCAGCAAACCAGGTGCCTGTTCTGTTTCTCTCAGATAAGATGAATAGATTGTAATGCATCAATTTTACTTTGGGACATGAATAATGAAGAGTTTGTCATACAAGACTCATCCGTTTTCATAGGTTCGTCAGGATGACATGGTATAGTATGTCCTGTGATACAAAACAAGAACAAGCGTATAGTAAGCGATGGGGGGGAAACACCTGCGTAAAGGGGAATGATGGGAAACGTAGTAATGGGTGTAATGTATGCAGGAGATTTATCGCTGGGTGACGTGTATGTGAGTGGGACTGGAGCAGATAGATAACCCTTCGCTGACAGGGGGTAAGTGTGAGGAAGCGAGGTGGGTAGTAAACATGGAGTCCAGGGTTATGTGGTAGGGTGGAAAGCCTGAAGGAGTGCTCCTTCAGGCTTTTTGGGTTATGCTCATCCTTTGCATCTCTCCCATTTTACTATCTCACATATTCACTTGCTCACCGGGCTGCAACGGGCGGAATTGCGTGCCATCATTGATGTACACCAGTCGTTGATCCTGGATATGCACGATCATATCCAGTTTTCCATCCCCATTCACATCGCGGAACTCCCCCGTAACAGGCGTCAAATCCTGCCCATTACCAAAGAGCGTGGGACCATTATAGATACGTGCATGCGTGGTATCACCGCCCGGAAGCTCGATAATTACCACGTGACGATTTAAGTTGATAAAGATAAAGTGCGATGGGTTAGCGTCGCTGTCGTTATGGCCAACCACCGCGTCCGTCTGATACGTTCTGGGCCTGCCGTAGGTGCTATCATCCTGATGTAACTGCCACCATGACCCCAGCGCGCTGAAAGTAACGGCCAGCAATGCCATTACCACCATCCCTACGATCACTGCAAGCAAAGGAAGTCGTCGTATTCGACGAGTGCTCTTTGTTATAGTTGGACTAATCGCCTTTGATGTAACGCCACTGCCCGTAACAGGAGCCACCGCCGAACGCCTGCGCTGTATGACTTCCCCTGTCTGGGTGACGGGGTCATCCAACGTATCGCGTTTTGGAGGCAGATTATAGCGCCTGGCGCTGGTATGTGGCCTGGGAGTCACGTAATATTGATCTTCGTCTTCAACGTCGTAATCGATATCGACGGGCCGCTTACTTGCCTGCCTGGTTTCCATGACCCAAGAACCTCCTTGCTAGCTGAGTTTAGATATTTTGTTCTAATATCTTCTCACACAATGAACTGGCTGTCAAGAGTTTTTGGGGGAAAATTGGGGGGATAATCTCCTCTTTACATAAGAGTATGGGAACTATTTCCCAAAATATGCCCATTTCACTTGATGTTGAAGCACCCATGCAGCTTGCTCGGATGACATGATATACCTCTCTAGAGCGACGTATATCTGCTGAGGATTATCGATGGCAGAGAACCATGACTCGCCAGGCCGTAGCGGAAAATCATGCATCTGCGTCGGGATATCGAGATGCGTGTCCAGGTTGAAGATAACCAGGTAGTGGGACATGTATTCGTATGACTTGATTCTGCCTTGATTCAGCAAATCTTTGAGGAAGGTGGTAAACGCACTCACGTGCGGGTAAACGAGCAGAACGACAAGCAGTACTTCGCCCGTCTCGTCAAATATGCGACGACCAATCAGGAGATTGCCGGTCGCTTTGAAGTAGTGCTCGATTGCTGCCTCGACGTTTTCTTCGGATAGAGGATAAACAATTTCGATCATGATGTACATTGTGGTTTTCCCCTCCATTTATCTCCAAAAACCTCAAACGCAGTGCTTAGCTAGAGGGGAATGAATAGACTAGGCACGCTATACTTGACTACGCACCTATCCGGTTAAGGATTACTTCTCTATTCCGAGTCAGCAAACGTGATGGAAGTCCCGATAGAACCCTGAGCTGACAGCAAAGCTGCTTGAGCATATAGTCAACAACACCGATGTATGCTATGATACAGGCAACACCCGTAGATAATGAAGTAGTGAGGCATGAATCTATGGCAGATACTCCGAAACAAGAGATCAAGCTGGTCTACTGTTATGCACGGGAATATAAGTCCCTGCGTGATGAGTTAGAGAAACACCTCAGTTGGTTGAAGCGCCGCTACCAATTGACCAGCTGGCACGACCGCGAAATCCTGCCAGGAGAGGAATGGGAGCAGGCGATTGATACGCATCTCAATTCCGCTCATCTCATCTTCTTGTTAATCAGTCCCGATTTCATGGCCTCCGACTATTGCTATGGCAAAGAAATGCAACGTGCCCTGGAGCGACATAAAGCAGGAAACTGCCGTGTTATACCTATCCTGCTGCGTCCTACCTACTGGGAAGATGCACCTTTTAGCAGCCTACAACTCCTGCCCACCGAGGCTAGATGCATCACCACCTGGCCTAATCGAGATGAGGCCTTTCGAGAAGTTGTAATCGAGATCAGCCGCACGATTAAAGACCTGCTCATTTCGCTCAAAACCAAAGAAGACTGGCTTAAGGAGGGTGATAACCTCCATGCCCTCAAGCGTTACGAGGAAGCGCTGGCAGCCTATGAGCAAGCCATTCGCCTTGACTCTAACAACGCCTACGCCTACATCAATAAAGGCATTATCCTCCGTAACCTCAATCGCTATGAGGAAGCTTTCGATGCCTATGAACAGGCCACCTACCTTGACCCCAACAATG
>VBHV01000099.1:0-13644 GCA_005881995.1 Chloroflexota bacterium
AATCTGGCCCTCGCTCACATATGAGAAACCCTCAGCAGAATCAATCATCGTATAGTCAGGACCAGGTGCCTTTCCCAAATAATGGGTATCTTGGGCAATAGCAATCCAAGTTTCTGTCGATGGAAATTTTTGTAGGGTGTTCTGTAAGTCAGGCCGGGGAAGGCTATCCTGGAGGTCTCGATCTTAAGAGGGAAGAGGAAATAATCCCCCAGGCTTACCCTACAACCTTTGACGTGGAACTAGAATGAGTGGGTGCGCGAAGCATGTCGAACACATTTGATAAACTCTCAGTCCTCGATTCGTTTATCGAAGAGGTCAATAGTTATTTGCCCGAAATCGAAACGAATCTCGGACGATTGGCGCTGTCAACTGATGACATGGAGGCTATTGAAGAGACGTATCGCCGCGCCCATACCATCGGTGGCTCTGCATCCATGATGGATTTTCCAGGATTAGCGCATGTTGCCCATGGGATGGAAGATATCCTTGGTGATGTGTTAGACAACCTGGCTACACTCGATCCTCCCACTCTCGGCCTGTTACACCGTTCTCTCCAACGTATTCACCGTCTCGTGGATGGCATCCACAACGGCATTGACGAGGATGCCATTATTGCGGAAGATGATGCAGACTATACACAGTATCGCTCGCTTATGGAAGCGTCAGCTAGAGGCGTTCAGGGGATAAACGAGGCAGAAAGGAATGCCGCGCTTGAGCAGCAGGAGCAGGTTGCAACAACTACATCTCCGCTCGCTTCCTCCCCAACGATACCTTCGCTGGATGAGATGTTAGCTTCATTCCGTACGCCCAGTGTTTCTGTAGGAGAGGAAATTTCGTGGCCAGAGGAACCGCTTCCTCTGTCGAGCGCTGATGTACGCGCTCAGCAGGATACCCAGCCCAGGCAGCCTGTCCCACCAACCCCGGTGGCCCCTGCCGCCCAGCAACCTCCTGAACCAATGCTAACAGCGCAGCCCAGCGCTCTGGAGATACTGGCAGTATCATCAAGCCGTGCACCAGAGCTTCCCCCTGTTACTCCACCTTTTCCCGTGGAGGATGAGAGCACTATAGTTGCTCCACCGGTCACTATTCCGGCGCCTGCTCCTGTTAGTGCGACGAAACAATCTGCCGCGCACCTAGCGGAACCTGTAATGGCCTCAGCAGGGCAGGGTGCGCTTGCACCACTTCAGCAGGATGGGTCGGTTGCAGAGATCTATCACAAGATGCAGCAAGAGGCGCAAGGTTTAGAAGAGCAGGCTTCATCGTTGAAGAGAACTCTCACCCAGTTACGTCTGGCCGCCTCAATCGTCGAAGCTCAGCGTACCGAATTTAAGGGCTTCCTGGATGGCTCTAAGGATGCGCTTGACCGTATGGAGGAATGGGCAGGAAAGGCGATGGGGCTGAACCTGCGCAATAGTCCAGAGCAGGTAAGGCGCTATCTGCCACTGTCTGTCATGTGGGTGGCAAACTCCAAACTCAAGAAAGTCCTGGATTTGCTGACACAGATGACCAGCAGCGTCGAATTGACCGATGAGCAGATGCATATCAGCATGCAGCAATTACAGACATCTATAGAAGCATGTGGTGATGTCATCGAGCAATTGCAGATCTCAGGGCAAATGTTTACACAGGATCAAGGCTGGACTCCCTGGGAGATACAAGTCGCTCGTGATGCCTTGCGCGAACGCGTGACGTTTGAACGCCAGGGCGATGTCGCTTCACTACGCGCAGAGATCGAAGCCAGACTGCGTGAGGAATTGCGCCAGGAGTACGAGTATCGCCCCATGACTCTGGCAACCCGCTCGGAATTGGAACAGCAGATACGCAATGAGGTACGTGAGGAGTTTGAGGCCAAGAGGAAATTACAGGAAAGTGTTGCCGGTGTAGAATCGCAAGAATCGCCGCAGGAGATTGAGGCGCGCTTGCGCAGTGAGATTGAAATTGAAGTGCGCCGTGAATTTCTCAGCCAGCTTACCGGAGAGGTTGAGGAATCATCCCATCTTGCATCGACCGCGTCGGCACGTCCTGTGGTACAGCCCTCTCCCGCACCTGCGCCTACCTGGTCGCCAACAGTGATGCCAATGACGCCTGTTTCTCCTCAAACTGCGCAAATTCCTGCAAGTACGCCATCGCTGACAGGTGATTTTGGTGAGGAAGCAGCCGAGATTTTCCGCCTTGAGGCTGAGGAGCATCTGCAAACTATCAGCATGTTTGTCGCTGCCCTGGAAAATGCTCCTACCGACCTCGATCCCATTCAAGGCATACGCCGTGCGACGCATACGCTCAAAGGCGCCGCGGCCATGATGGGGTTCCGCGCTATTGCCGATCTCAGCCATATCTCGGAAGACCTCCTGGATAGTGTGATGGAAGGAACCATCGCAATCTCGCCAACCGTGATAAGTATCATCCTGGATACGGCTGAAGCGCTGGATATGCTCGTCAATGGAAAGGGAACCGGCGGCGAGAGCGATGCGGCTGTGAAGGCCCTGCGTGTACGTTATACCGAACTACTGGGCGAGCATCCGGCCCTGGTCGGCGTCATCGACGAAGAGTTAGAAGCTGAGATCGAGGCGAGCGAGGCTGTGATGATGGAGGAGGCGGTGGTTACCAATCTTGTCGGTGAGCACCAGGGTGGGGCCGACCTGCAACAGATGGTTCGTGGCGACCTCAGCGTCCGTGTGCCACTGACCAAACTTGACGAACTCGTCAACCTTTTTGGTGAAGTACTGGTCAATCGTAGTGTCCTGGAAGAGCGATTGCAGCGTTTGATGCGCCTGGTCTCAGACGCGGGAGTCAGCAGCAACCGCCTGCGTGATGTTGGTCAGAAGCTGGAGAGCCGCTTTGAAGCCGCGACTCTGCCGAGTGGGCGTTCAGTGCAGGTGATGCCGGGAGAGGGCAACCAGAATGGATTTGCCAACGGTAAGAATCCCAATTCACGGATAGAGCCTGCGCACCTGGCCGAGTTTGACGAACTGGAACTCGACCGCTACACAGAATTCCATCAACTTGCTCGTGGTCTGAGTGAGGGTATCTCGGACATGACCACTCTGAGTAATGAGATGGAAGCGATCATCCGTGACTGCGAAAGTGTCTTTAGCCGTGAAAATCGCTTAAACACCACGTTCCAGGATCGGCTGATGAAGGCGCGCCTGGTGCCGTTGTCAACTATGATTCCGCGACTGTACCGCACAGCGCGTGCCGTTGCTCTGAAGCAGCATAAAGAATTCGAGTTTGTGTTGGAGGGCCAGGAGACCGAAGTAGATCGAACCGTAATCGAAGAGATTGCCGGGCCATTACTGCACCTCATGCGTAATGCGGTCAACCATGCCATCGAAACGCCGGAGGTACGCCTGCAACGTGGGAAATCCTCTGTCGGACAAATCAGACTCTCGGCAGCCTACGAAGGCAATCAGGTGGTTATCACTGTGCGTGATGATGGCACAGGCATCGACCCGGCGCGCGTGCGTAATGCAGCCCTGGCGCACAACTTCATTCGCCCCGATCAGCCCTTGAGCGACGCGGATATCATTGAATTGATCTTCCGTCCCGGCTTCTCAACAGCGGAGGTTTTGAGTGAAGAGAGTGGTCGCGGTGTAGGTCTGGATGTCGTACGTGATAGCGTTTCACGCCTGCGCGGAACCCTTGAAGTGGAGTCCACGCCAGGTCAGGGGACAGCATTTACCATGAAGTTCCCGACCAGCCTGGCAATTCAGAGCGCCATGATGGTGCTTGTTGGCGAGCAGCAGTTTGCAATCCCGACAGTCATGGTCGAAGCCATAGGTCGCCTGGACAACTTCAAGCACGCCATATTTGCTGGACGTCCCGCTATCATGGTGCAGAACGAATTGTATCCGCTCATCTTGCTCTCGCAATTGTTAGGGCTCCCGGTAAACCCACCAGATGAGAAAGCGCCTGTGTTGCTGGTACATACTGATCGCCATCGAGTTGCGCTGATTGTGGATAACATCCGGGGGAAGATGGATGTAGTGATGAAGAACCTGGGACCACACCTGCGCCATGTGCATGGAGTTGCGGGTGGTACCGTGCTTGGTAATGGTCGTGTAGTACTGATCCTTGAACTGGTCGAGCTTCTATCGCCGCGCCCAGGGGCATCCTCTGCGGCTACTGCTCCGGTGCGCCGTGAGGGCGCGCCAGCTATTCAAGCTGCGGTTGCCCGAGCCGAGGCCGCACCACCTGTTGCGCCTGCTGCCGCCGCGCGTAGCACGACTGTCACGACTCCTCCCAAACAAGCGCCTGTTCCCCCCAGCGGTAAGCATGTGCTTGTAGTAGATGATAGTCCGAGCGTGCGCCGCGTCGTGGGCAACATGCTCAAGCAAAATGGATGGGACGTGCAATTAGCCCGTGATGGTGTGGAAGCGTTGGAAATGATTACCCGCGAAACACCGGCAGCCGTTTTGCTCGACATTGAAATGCCCCGTATGGATGGCTACGAATTGATGGCGACCGTACGCGCCCAGGAGCAATATCGCACACTGCCATTGGTGATATTGACCTCGCGCGCCGCCGCGAAACACCAGCAGCGCGCCATGCAGCTAGGAGCGAACGCTTACGTGGTCAAACCCTATCAGGATGAAGAATTACTCAACCTCCTCAAATCGCTGGTCTACGGCGCAACCGTGTGAGTATAATGTAGGGGCGGTGGTGGAGGGTTGGGTATCCTTGTGGTCGCCCTTTGTCCCTATAAAATCATAGACGGAGAGCAATGCATGGGTGTCGAACGCGCAGTGACGCGCTGGTATGTGCAGCGACAGATGATACTCTACGAAATCACTTCGCTAGAGGCAAGGCTGCAACAAATACAGGCCACGAAACAACCTGAGAGCGAAGAGCTAGCGGCAATCCGGCGACAACTTGCCTGGGCGCGGGAGAAACTCCATGCTGCAGGCGCGTGCCCCAAAGCCATGATGGGCTAGGGTGGGTTACGCCTTGAGTGCTTCCACAATCAATCTTCCCATCTCCTGCGTTCCCACGATCTCTTTCCCAGCCTCCTGCAAATCTTCCGTGCGGTAACCTGCATCAATTACGCGCTCGACTGCAGCCTCAATCGTGTTGGCCTCTTGTTGCAACCCAAATGAATAGCGCAACATAAGCGCAACAGTCAGAATCGCCGCAATAGGATTCGCTTTTCCCTGCCCGGCGATATCTGGAGCGGAGCCGTGAATGGGCTCATAGAGACCGAACAGGCCGTGTTCCGTCTTGCGCGTTCCCAGGCTGGCGGAGGGCAGCATGCCCATCGAACCGGCCAGCATCGAGGCCTCGTCGGTCAGAATGTCTCCAAACATGTTCTCTGTCACAATCACATCAAAGCTGGCAGGGCGTCGTACCAGTTGCATCGCACATGTATCTACCAGCAAATGTTCGAGCGTCACATCCGGGTAATCGCTGGCTATCGGGTCTGCTATATGTCGCCAGAGCCTCGACGAGCTGAGGACATTGGCCTTGTCTACCGATGTAACTTTCTTCCCTCTGCCCCGTGCTAACTCAAATGCCGTGCGCACAATGCGATCAATCTCTTGTTCGGTATAAATCAACGTATCGATGGCTTCCAATCCCTGCGGCGTCTCGCGAATCTCGCTGGGCTTGCCAAAATACAATCCCCCGGTCAATTCGCGTACCACCAATAGATCCGTGCCTTGCAGCACCTCTGGTTTAATGCTCGAAGCGTTGAGTAGCGCCTTGAAAGGACGCACCGGGCGCAGATTAGCGAACAGCGCGAGGTCTTTGCGCAGGCGGAAGAGGGCGCGTTCGGGCTGTTTCTTTGCGTTTGGCCCCTCATAACGCGGGATGCCGCCGACCGCGCCAAAAAGTACCGCGTCACTCTGCTGGCACATCGCCATGGTCGCGTCAGAAATAGCTTCTCCCTCAGCTTCAATTGCCGCGACCCCTACCAATGCGTGCTGTGTCTTAAATGTATGCCCAAATCGATCAGCGACGCTTCGCAGCACGTGCTCCGCCTGTTCAATGACCTCTGGCCCGATCCCGTCTCCGGGAAGTACGGTAATGGTGTATGTTCCCAATATTCCAACTCCTTTTTGCTGAATTTATTTTATGCTGCCACATCAATCGTCACCATTAGTGGTCGCTCAGTTTCTTCATGAACAGACCTCCGGCATTATTATAGCCAGAATTATATACGATATCTCTGGTAACAGTCAAAAGGGGGAAGTCCTCGCCTTGCTTCTCAGCGTATGGCAACGAATGGCCTCACGTGCTATAATTAGGTAAGGTTGGGAGACGGGTATACCGCACTCCTTTCACTCATTATACTCAGCGAAAATATCAACCGAGCAACAGGTGCTGCTAAACCTTTGCATGGGAGTTTACAAGTATGGGCGGCGAAATTAAAGGAAATGGGAGTACGTTTGCTGGTGAGCGGCGCAAACCTGTACCAATTGTTATGGCATCAGGACCCCATGAGTACATTCCTGGCGATCAGGAATTGCCAGTTCAACTCACCAGCCTTGCGGATATGCTGCAATGGGCGCAGAACTGGGCGCGTTCGAAATCTGTCTGGCCGCTTGGCTACGGCCTTGCCTGCTGCGCTATCGAAATGATGGCGAGCGCACAGGCGCACTATGACCTTTCGCGTTTTGGGTCGGAGGTCTTCCGCTCCAGTCCGCGACAGGCCGACCTCATGATTGTCGCGGGTACCGTCTCGGTAAAGATGGGTCCGCGCCTGCGTCTCCTGTGGGAGCAAATGCCCGAACCGAAATGGGTACTCAGCATGGGCCAATGCGCGAACTCTGGCGGCGAATTTTACGATAGCTACTACACCGTCCAGGGGGTCGATACCATCATCCCGGTAGACATCTATGTGCCTGGCTGCCCACCGCGTCCGGAGGCGTTGATCGAAGGCATTCTCAAGCTGCGTGAGAAAATCTTGAAACAAGGTTTGAAAGTACGTGGCGAGAAGGAGATAGAGGTGTAGCGTATGCGTGGAATACTTGAAGGAATGGGCCTGACCTTTAGCCACCTTTTCCGACCAAAGGTAACCCGCTTATATCCTTATGAAAAGCCAAAACTGCCGCCGCGTAGCCGCGGCTTGATACAACTGATCGCTGAAAAAGGACTGAAAACCGAATACAATCTCAAGTGCGAATCCTGCCTGCTCTGCGAAAAAGCCTGCCCGCCGCGCGCAATCACCATCAATTTTGAACCAATGCACCGCTGGAAGGAACGCCCCTGGTTCGTCTCGTATGTGCGTGAGGGCGCTGACAAATACACCTCGCACAAAATTCCACCTGCATCAGGAGCATCGAAAGCCGGTTACTACGTCCAGCGCGTTTCGGAATACGCCACCGAGTATCACAACAAACCGGTTGCCCCCTGCGTTGCCATGCCTGTCAAAGATTACCTTGAGCCAGAAATAGATCTCAGCAAAGTTGACGAATTGCTCGAGACCTGGCCGCAGGAAGCAGGCGCTTTATCCTCGCTGCTGAATGCCGTCATGGACATCTAGGGCTATCTGCCTCTGCAGGCGGCAAAGCGTATTGTACAGGTGCGCGGCGTGGATTTGAGCGATATCTTTGGCATCGCGACCATGAGTCCAAAGTTCAAGCCTGCCCCCGCCGTTGCGGGAGTTCGACGCGACGATCAACCAAGACGTGGACTATCCCCCGCTACACGAGGCGTGTACGGCAATATTAATCATGTGAGGCAGCCCAATGCCTGAGTTTGATGCTTATCGTGTAATCCGGCGGCGAGGTGAGCCTGATATTCGCTCACTCGAATCATACCGCCGCGCTGGTGGCTACGCTGCTCTGGAGAAAGCCATACGCGAACAGACGCCAGAGCAGGTCATCCAGCAAGTTCTTGATGCCAGGCTGCGCGGGCGCGGCGGTGCTGGTCGTCCAACCGCAGAAAAATGGCGCATTGTGCGTAGCCAGGATGACAACATCAAGTATGTGATCTGTAATGCCTATGATGCCGACCCGCGTTCGTGGGCTGCGCGCACCATGTTGGAGCGCAATCCCCACCAGGTCATTGAAGGCATTGTGCTCGCGGCCTACGCAGTAGGTGCATCGGAAGCCTATCTCTTCACCCGCAGCCTATATCTCGAAGGGCTCGCCTCTGTACAGAAGGCGTTGGAAGAAGCCCTGGACGCCAATCTCGTTGGGCGCGATATTTTGGGAACCGAGTTTAGCTGCACCATCAACGTACTGGGCGTCGATATCGGCTTTATGGGCGGCGAGGAGACCGTGCAAATCGCCATGATTAAGGGCCGGCGCGGCATGCCCGAACAGCGTCCCCCGTATCCTGCGCAGTACGGCCTGTGGGATAAGCCCACCGCCATTAACTCGATTGAGACGCTTGCCAATGTCCCGGTCATCATACGCAATGGCGCGCAGGCGTTCGCGAGCGTTGGCACATCCGTCACTGGCGGCACAAAGGTCTTGACGATCTACGATTATGTGCCTGATAGCGAACCAAAGGTGGTCGAGGTGCCGTTCGGGATAACACTGCGTGAGATACTGCGCCACGCGGGATATAGCCGCGCGGAAGGCGAACTGCGCGCCATAGTCGTTGGCGGTGCAGAGGGCGGCGCGCTGCCGACCTCACTGCTTGACACGCCCTTCGACTACGACCCATTGGAAGAAGCTGGCGCGATTGTCGGTTCCGGCATTCTCGAATTGCTGCCCGCCAATACCTGTATGGTGGCGTGGGCGATGGAACGCAGCCGCTATCTCAGCAAAGAATCGTGCGGGAAGTGTGTTCCGTGTCGTATCGGCATGAAACGAATTACTGGAATACTCGAGGGCATTATCAGCGATCTCGGAGTTAATTCAGATGGCGATATGTTGGATGAGTTTGCGGGATACATCCCAGACGGCTCATTATGTGGCTTCGGAGTACACGCGCCGAACGCGCTGAAGACGGCCAGGCGTTACTGGCCCGATCATTTCCAGAAACACATCCAGGAACAGGAATGTCCAACTGGCACCTGTATTCCCTTACGTTCTCATCGTTTTGTCACAAAACATGTCTTACCATAAATGTTTGCAGGAGCGCATACGCTGCGCCCATCTACACTTGTGAGCGCGGTTGCTCGCGCTCCTACAGAGGGGTAATATATGGCAATATCAATCCGAGATAATCTCTCTCCCATTGTGCATGATGCACAGGCAGTCATGGTGCGCAATGAAACGGGGCATCCCGGCTTCACGCTGACCATCGACGGCAAAACTGTGCAGGCCTATGAAAATCAAACGCTCCTGAGTGTAGCAAGCGACAACGGCATTCCCGACATTCCCAATATGTGTGATGACGAGAAGTTGGAGCCAACCGCCACCTGTCGCATGTGCCTGGTGCATGTCGAAGGTGTGAAGCAGCCGCTTCCGGCGTGTACTACTCCGGCCATTCCAGGGATGGTGGTGACGACCAATTCAGATGAGTTGTTCCACATTCGCCGCACCAACCTGGAGATGCTGCTATCAGACCACAACGCCTACTGCCAGCCGCCGTGCCAGATCGACTGCCCAACGCACATCGATATTCCTGGCTACCTGGAGCTGATTGCCAAAGGCTCGATGAAGGAGGCGGCGCGCCTGGTCAAAGAAGTGCTGCCGTTCCCATACATCCTGGGTCTGACCTGCCCGGCGCCTTGCCAGAAAGCGTGTCGGCGTGCGCTGGTCGAGGAAGAGATCGCCATCTGCCGTATGCACGGTCATGCTGCTGAGATGTGCCTGCTCGACCCGCCGCATCCCTATCCGAAAGACCCGCCAACGGGCAAGAGAGTTGCCATTGTCGGCGCTGGCCCGGCAGGACTCACCTGCGCTTATTACCTGGCTCTAAAAGGCCATTACTGTAAAGTCTTTGACATGCAACCCCAGCCAGGTGGCATGCTGCGCTACGGTATTCCCGAATATCGCCTGCAAAAAGATATGATGGACCGCGAAATCGATCATGTCTGGGAGCTTGGCGTGGATCTCCAGTGCAACGTCAAGCTTGGCAAAGACTTCACTATCGATGACCTGTTCGCCCAGGGCTTCGATGCCGTCTACCTGGGCATTGGCTGTTGGATCAGCAATGACCCGAATCTGCCAGGTGATGATGCAGAAGGAGTGGTCAATGCCATCTCCTACCTGGGCGAAAAAGTTGAGGGCAAGCCCATACCGGTGAAGGAAGGCAACGAAGTGGTCGTCATCGGTGGTGGTTTTACCGCGTTCGACTGCACACGTACTTCGCTGCGCCTGGGAGCGAAAGTGCATACCATGTACCGCCGCTCGCGTCTGGAAATGGGCGCGACGCAGGAAGAGGCCGAGGACGGTGAAGCCGAAGGAACGGATCTGCAGTTCTATGTCAGTCCAACCAGAATCATTACTGAAGATAACAAAGTGGTGGGCATCGAACTCCAGCGCAACAAACTGGGCGAACCAGATGCGAAGGGTCGCCGTCGTCCCATACCAATCCCCGGTTCAGAGTTTACCATCAAATGTGATACCGTCATCCCGGCCATTGGTCAGGCTGTCGATACCAGCGTGCTTGACGAGAAGTCGGGTGTCAAGTGGACGAAATGGAACACCATCCAGACGGATCCGCATAACTACATGACCGACCGCTACGCCGTCTTTGCCGGTGGTGACGCGCAGATGGGCGCGAAGACCATTATCGAATGTGTTGCCCAGGGCAAACTCGGCGCTCGGTCCATTAATGCCTTTCTCAGTGGCGAAGATATGAAAGCAGCGGCCCACCGCCTGGAATTGGAAGAGCGCAAACCCGACCTGTTCGACATTGTGCCGTATAAGCCGGTCGAGCCGAAGGTCAAAATGCCAATGCTGCCGTATGAGAAGCGCAAACGCAGCTTCGCGTTGATCGAGTTGGGCTATCTGAAAGAACAGGCCGAGCGCGAATCGGCTCGTTGCTTGCAGTGCGCGTGTCCCGCAGCCGGTCAGTGTGATCTGCAAAAGTACAGTATCGAGCATGGACTGTCCGATAACCGCTTCCACGATGGCGAGCCGAGCGATTATCACGACTATGAACTTGACATGTCGCACAGCTTCATCCTGCGCGATCCCAACAAGTGCATCAACTGCACGCAGTGTGTGCGGGTCTGCCACGATGTGATCGGCCCCGACTGCTACGGCATGTTTGGCAAAGGATTCGATACCATCGTCTCCACGCCATTCAATGTCAGCCTGCACGATACCGACTGTGTCTCCTGCGGCGCCTGCGTGCAGGTCTGCCCAACCGGTTCGCTGATGATGGCCGAGCGCACGCTGAAACGCTACGCCTTCGCCCTGGATCGCTGTATCTTCTGCGGCGACTGTGTAGAGGTCTGCCCACACGGCGCACTCGGCGAGACTCCGAACTTCGAGCTGTCCTTCTTCAACCGTTTCGGCCCGGATGTCACCCTGGAGAAGGGCGACCTGGCGGTTGCGCCAAACTACCTGGTGCGCCAGCGTCTCCCGCGCGGCAAGAAGGATGTACCTGTGATGAGTCCGCTGGTAAGGCCATTACCTGCGCGTGGCATTCGCGAGTAGATAAGTACATATGTGATTTGTAGGGGCGCGATTTATCGCGCCCTTTTCCTTTTTGGGCAATAGCTAGTCGCCAGCAGTAGGTATGGTACAATAGTAATACCTTGAACATCTTTCAAAGTCGAGGAGTCTCAGATATGGCATTGCTAAGGCAGCGTAGCCTCCGCTTTCCAGAAGGATTTTTGTGGGGAACGGCATCCTCTTCTCATCAATGCGAGGGTGGGAACAACAACAATCAATGGTATCGCTGGGAAGAAGCAGGGCATATACGCACGGGCGAACGTTGTCTCGATGCAGCGAACTGGTGGAGGGAGGCAGAGGACGATTTTGCCCTGGCCGAACAGATGGAAAATAATGCGCTGCGCTTGAGCATCGAGTGGAGCCGTATCGAGCCATCGGAGGGCTACTGGAATTGCGCGGCAATTGATCGCTACCGACAGATGTTGACGGATTTGCACCGGCGTCATATCAAACCCCTGGTCACACTTCATCATTTCACCGACCCCTTATGGTTCGCGGACCGCGGTGGCTTTGCAAAGGTCCAAAATCTGCGCTTCTTTGTGCGCTATGTAACCCATGTGGTAAAGAACCTGCAAGACCTCTGCGATTTCTGGATCACTATCAACGAGCCAAATATTTATGCCGTACTCGGCTATTTACTCGGTACATATCCCCCCGGAGATCAAGATTTAATGCGCGCAATGCGGGTGCTGCGTAATATGCTGCAGGCACACGTCGAAGCATTCTATGCCATACGGGGCATTCAACCGCAAGCGGAAATTGGCAACTGCCTGCACTATCGTCTCTTTGATCCTGCCAGCCCAATTTCACCTCTTGATCGAGGCGCTGCCGGATTGCAGGACACCTTCTTTAACTGGGCGATGTTGCGCGCCGGGGAGACTGGCCATTTCACATTTCCTTTCAATCTCCTGCTTGCACCCATTTCGCATGCAGCGGGTGCGCGTGATTTTCACGGCATCAACTACTACACGCGTGACATGGTGCGCTTCGACCCGAGGAAACCTACCGAAATGTTTGGGCGACGCTTTACACTCCCTGGAACGGTGCGAAACGACCCGGGAATGGATAATAACTTCGGTGAAATTTATCCACTCGGCCTCTACCGCGTGCTGAAAGCGGTGTACCAGCGCACACGGGGTAATAAGCCCCTATACATTACCGAAAACGGGTTTAGTGATGCGCTTGATGATCGCCGTCCACGCGCGATTTTAGAGCACCTGGCGATGGTACACCGGGCCATCAACGATGGTATCCCTGTTCGCGGCTACCTGTACTGGACGTTAGCAGACAATTTCGAGTGGACTGAGGGATGGGGCGTACGTTTTGGCCTGATTGAACTCGATCCGTTGACCCAGGAGCGCACACCGCGCAGCAGCGCCAGTATGTTCGGTGAAATCTGCCGCGCCAACGCCATCACCGAAAGGATTGTCGAACGCTACGCCCCCGACGCCATGGAGAACATCTTCGGCGTGCCGCAAGATGCCGTCCGTCAACTCTCCGTCTAGTGTGGCTTTCAGTGCAACCACGAGGGTCGCACTGGAATACCCAATCTAACGGCTCTCCTGTTCCTGCCGAATGGCCTGGAGGATCAAGCGGTCAGGACAGTGTTGTGGGAATGTGCGTGCATAGCACACCATACAATAGTCGCCCACTAGCTCCTCATCTTCGCCTGTACCATAATAGGTGATAGTATGCGGCGCGCAGGCATAATGGCCGCAGGGGCGCAGTTCTGCCTCGTCTCGGTGTGGTAGCGTATGTGGGAACTGTTCGATGTAGCATTCGGCCATAGCGTTCTTCTCGTTTTCTGTTGTCATAGAAAGGTTGCCTTCCTCCCAGGTTCAACAGAGTGCATGATATCCCTCTACATGAAAGGTGTCAAGTTTGTACATTACTTCTTGATGAGCCAGGTTATGCGTTTGCTAGAAACTCCTTATTCTCGCCGTGTATCTGTTTCAGCATGCAAAACGTGATGTATCCAGTACGCTCATATAGTGTAGCCAGGATGATAAATGTATGAAATCAAGGACTTCTGAAGTGGTAGACATGACCGTGGCCTCTGCTCGTCATCTGCAAAGAAAGGACTTAATGGATCAAAATCAGAGCGTCGCCCCAGATCAGCCAGGGCACT
>VBHV01000099.1:13765-24511 GCA_005881995.1 Chloroflexota bacterium
CATGTGAGGCAGCACATGGATAAAAGACAAATCCTCGCGGCAACGACGGTTTCCCACTTTGGATATGGTGCAGCGACGGGCGCACTTTATGGTCCTTTGAGCAAGAAAATACCGCTTCCGGCTGTCGTGAAAGGGGCGCTCTACGGTCTGTTTGTTTGGGCTGCCAGTTATCTTGGTTTGTTACCAATGATTGGTATGTCGGAATCAGGCCAAAGGGAGCCAGTGCGCCGTAATCTCATGATGATTGCCGCCCATGTTGTATGGGGAGCAACGATGGGATTGGTGGCAGAGGTTCTGATGCAGCATTAACTCGCTTGTCATACATACGGCTAACGTGTTACACTTTTATTAAGGACAGAGCAGGAGCTTGTGTCTTTCATTTTATTTTTTGCAGCACGAGGTGGTCGTATGAGTAAGACTACACTTATTTCCGAAATGCTCAAGTTTCAATTTGGGAACAAAATTGTTTGTACGGATGGCGAAGACGGTACCCTATCGCATGTCATATTTGATCCCGCGACACGCCGCATGCAGTATATTGGCGTGAAGTTGGGGCGTTTTTTTGGGAAGACCGTTCATCTTCCATTTGGTGCCGTCGTAGATGCCACAGGCGAAGGTGTTACTGTAAGTGTGAAACGGGCTGAACTGGCTGCCAGCAATCCAGAGGTGAGCGGGGCGTATCTCGATCACAAAAGCTTAGTTGAACGCGCGGGCACTTCTACCAGAGGTACATTACGCCTGGTCGCGGTACAACCTGGGAACGGCGAACTGGCCTATATCGTCGCTCATAATTTGCATCCGGGTCGGGATATACTCTTACGGGCAGAATATGTGAGCGGCATCGCAAAAGATCAAATAACTGTATCGATCGCGGACGATGCCTTCAATGCGCTTCCTCCCTATCATTCAGATGCTGAGTTGCAGCAGGAGGTTGAGTCAATTCTGTTCGATGTCACTCCCATGCATATTGACCTCAAAGGTATTACGCTTCATGTGCTGGATGGAGTGTTGTATCTGGATGGAAACATTTCAAGCTCCCTGCGCGCTGATATCGCGCAAGATCAGGTTTATGGTGTTGAGGGTCTCCTGGAAATTAAGAACAACCTGGTTGCCGATGATACATTGGCGGCTGATGTAGCAATGGCCCTCGGACAGAACCCACGCACGCGCGAACTGCCGATAGGTGTCTATCCTCGCCTGGGCGTGGTAAGGCTCAGTGGCGCTGTACGCAATGAGCAACAGAAAGCGGCTGCTGAAGAAATCACACTTACAATTCCTGGGGTACGATCGGTCATAAATGACCTCGTGGTTGATCCGAGCGCCGATATGCTACATGTCATGTCCGCGCCGGAGGGCGGAGAGATGAAAGATATAATCCCCGGAAAATACGTCAGGCATACGCAATAATATGGACACTACAGAACAGGTTAATCCTGTTGTGCCTGAAGCTGAACCAATGCCAGCGGGGGCTGGCATTGATGGGCAGGAGACTGCAGAGACCTCTTCTCTGAAGGAGGCTTCACAGTCCAATGCTGTTGTAATGGAGGAGGTGGCGGCCCGCAAACCTGCGCCAAAATCGGTGAATGAGGGGGTACCGCGTTATATGCCCACACAACGCCGTGAGGTAGCGGCACTGGCATTAAAAGAACTCTGGCAAGAGTTGAAGCTTGATAATGATATGCCGCTCATCTTTGCCTCTCCACTGCAACGTAGAGTGCAGTTAGAACACCATCCTCTCCTGCTTCAGCGGCTCGTGACCGCTGGCAAAAAGTCCAAGAAAGCCGCGTTCGGGCAATTGAAGGATTGGGAGGTATTGCAAGCTCCTTCCTACACACAGGGTATCGCTGCGACCGGGGAAGTGAATACACTGCTCAAAGCCGATATGATGCACCCGGCAGAGGTTGGCGAGCGGGGCTCTATTCCGTCCGCGCCCTATAGCTGGATCTGTTATACCTTCAGTAGCGGTTGGAAAGCCCTTTCCGTCTATTTCTACGACTCGGATAACAACGATTCGCATACCCTGAACGCGGTTCCTCCTGGGCATCAGGATGAATGGCTGGCTTTTCTCAAACTGCTGGATGATCTGCATGATAGCATCTGGCGTCGTGAACGGCGCGGCTCCATTGAAATTATTGGTGGTAGCAACGAACTGGCGGACGTCATCAAAAATGGCTCCTACGATGACATTGTCCTGCCGCCTGCCACCTTAACCCATGTCATGGCGCAGCGTCACATCTTCGACAAAGAGATGCTGAAACGCTATGCCGCGCTGCGTATGCCGCGCTTGCGCAAAGTGTTGCTGATTGGCCCGCCCGGAACAGGCAAAACAACCGTGCTCAAAGCAGAGGGGGCCTATCATGCCGGGCAGGGCGGATTGGTGTTCTATGTGAGCGCTCCTCCCTATGCCCGTAATACCAGCGCGTGGCAGCAAGTTTCCCTTGCCCTGAGCCTGGCCGAAGAAAGTCAACTCCCCTCGCTCGTTCTGGTCGAAGATTTTGAGCTGTTCGTTTCTAATCCCACAGAACTGCAACTGATCTTAAACACACTCGACGGCGTGGCGACACCCGATAATCCGGCGGGAACCCTGCTGCTGGCCACGACAAACGATCCTGAAAAAATCGATTCGCGTATTCGCGACCGCACCGGGCGTATCGATGTCATGATCGAAATCGGCCTGGTGGAGGATGTCGAGCTAGCGGTGCGCTTGCTGGCTCATTTCCTGGGTGACGCTTACCGCGAGAAAGAACACGCTCCCATCGCGCCAAAATTCTTGAAGTATCCCGGCAGTCATTTTCGCGAAATTTGTATTGGCGGCACCATGCATGCATTGGAACATGGACGTGCCGAGGTACTAGGCTCCGATTTACTCTGGGCGCACGAAGTGATTCTCACCGGTAAAGCCATTGCTGAAGAATCAGAACGCTTCATCCCAACAACCACGCGCAAACGCGGCAGTTATTTTGGGCGCAATCAATAAATAAGCGCCTGCTCCAAATCTCGTATAATATCCCCGACATCTTCGATGCCGACCGAGAGACGGATGCAGCCATCGGTAATGCCAATCTGCTGGCGTTCGATGGGGGTCAAGTTGCGGTGCGAGGAAATTGGCGGGTAGCTTGCCTCGGAATAGATATCGCCGAGCGTGGTCGCCGGCAGGCAGAGTTGGAGCCTGTTCATAAAACGAGACGCCGCTTCACGCGATTGCCCCTTAAGCTCGAAAGCCAGGAGGCCACCAAATTTTTCCTGGCGAAAGAGTCTTGATGCCAGGCTGTGGTGTGGATGGTCTGGCAGTCCAGGATAATGCACCCGTTCAACCGCCGGATGTGATTGCAGGAAGCGTGCGACCTCCAGGGCATTGGAGCAGTGACGTTCCATGCGCAGCGCCAGTGTTTTCAAGCCTCGCATCACAAGGTAGCAATCAAATGGACTGAGCATAGCCCCCAGCATGGTGGCGTATGTGCGCGCCTGTTGGACATACGCATTTTTCGAGCAAATGACCACTCCGCTCGTTGTATCACCATGACCACCCATGTACTTCGTCGCGCTGTGAACAACGAGATCAAAGCCGTGTTCGATGGGCCTGACCAGGTAGGGCGTCGTGAAGGTGCTATCGACAATCGTAACAGCATCAACCTCCTGAGCGGCAGCGCTGATCGCATCCAGGTCGATCAATTTCGCCAGTGGGTTGGAGAGCGTTTCCACGTAGATCACATCGGGCTGCTCGTTTCGGATGATCTCCCCAACATTCGGACAGCACAGGTCGCGCAAGACCATCTCAATCCCGATAGGAACGAAGAGCGTGCGTAACATGCCAATGGTTGGGCCATACAGGTCCTGTGCTACCAGTATCTTTGTTCCAGGAGCCAGTCCTGCAGTCAACAGCGCGGCGTGGATAGCTGCCATGCCTGAGCCAAAAACGACAGCATCAACCCCATGTTCAGCCTCCGCGAGCACGTTTTCGAGCGTCTGCGCATTCGGATTGCCCTGCCGCGCGTAGACATAGGCCTTCTCGCCAGAGGGGAGTTGGCCGCTGAACGCCTGGTCGAGCGTTTCTATGTCACTATGGAGATAGGTGGTGCTGGGATAAATGGGTTGTACTGTTGGGGTGCCGGAGTTCTGCGTAATCGCGTGTTTTTGGCTGCCGTGTACTAGCAACGTATCCAGGGTCCAGGCTTCTTCTTGATCTAATGGCTTCAAAGTGTACCTCCAGAAGAGTAAAAAAGCGATCTTCCCAGGTCTCCCAACGCGAGCGAGGCGCAGGCATATATACAGGGGAGCCAGTAGGGAACGCCGAGGAGATCGGGATGCAGATATGAAAATGCCCCGGCTGCCACCAGGATCATCTCGATCAGAGTGCCTGTAATGGCTGTCACGAGCGACAAAACGATAGTTTGCCAACCGCCCCTTGTCAGGAGCCAGAAGTTTATGTAGATGAGCAGCAGCAGCCCCGTTTTCGTAAATGTATCGAATACACTTGCGCTGATCAGATACGCGAGCGGTATCCATGCCAGCGCGATGATGCTATTGAGAAGTGGCCGGTGGCGCCTGTGGTGTAGCAGGGGATCGACCAGGGGATGAGAATAGACGATGATGACAATCGCGGCTCCAAAAAGCAAGGGAACCCACCATGCCAGCCCGAAAAACGCGGGTGATGCATAGCGTTCCACCTTGCTATAGACATGCAACGCATCAAGCATCGTACCGAGCGTTGCTCCCAATAAAAATAACCAGAGCAGCATTTTTCCCCGAACTATCTGCATGGTTGGGCTTCATTTCTCCTCTTTCAAGGCGTACACAGTTTATTGAGGTAGCGCAAACATTCCAGCAGTTCCTCAATAGCTGGCAGATTCGCTTCATTTTCAGCTATCCACTGCTGGTACAAAGCGTTATAGCGGTCCACGATCAGGATACTGGGGTGACAGGTGCGAGCATCGTCATTCCATTGCGTATAACGCGAAATGACCTCTCCTTTAGGATCGGCAAGCAGAGCAAAAGGCAGGTGTAATACCTCCTGCGTTTGCAAGTTGGTGATGACCGTATCCGGCGAAATTGCCAGGATCGCGCACTCCTCCTCACGAAAAGTGGCGTATCGTTGTGCAAAGGCCCGTAATAGCCCCCGGCTCTCGCTTGTAAGCGAACTTCGTGTAAAGAGCAGCACCAGGTGCTCACGTTGTTTGTAGTCCCAGGGACTATGAGGCATGCCATCCGCGCCGGGCAGGGTGAATGCTGGAATGATCAGCCCAACTTCAAGTAGTGGTTGGTTGCTGTTCGTCATAGGTTCCTCATACATGAGATAATAGAGTAATCCAGGTGTATTCCATTAATGAAATTGTACCTCATAAGAGCGAGATTTGTTGTAGTAAGCATGGCACCTGGTGAGAAGGAAAGTAAGCATGAACACAAACGCCCGGCGTTAGTGCTTGCATTCCCCATGAGGAAGACGCATAATTACGATAGTGCGACCTACGTGGTGGCTGGCTATTATTAATAATCCTGGAGGACCTGGATAGAATGAACGGAAAAATGAAGGCGGCCCTCAAAGCCGAGGCGGCGCCTGGAGCAACGGTTGCCCTGGTAGATATACCTCAGATTGGCCCGCGTGATGTGCTGGTGCAGGTGAAAGCCGCTTCCATCTGTGGCACAGACATGCATATCTATGATTGGGACGCATGGGCGCAGCATCGCATGCAGACCCCGCGTATCTTCGGCCACGAATTTGCCGGTGAAGTCGTCGAAGTCGGCAGCGAGGTCACACAACTTGTTCCTGGTGATTTTGTAGCTGCAGAAACGCATATCACCTGTGGTCACTGTTACCAGTGCCGCACCGGTCAGGCCCATGTCTGTCGCAATGTGCAGATACTTGGAGTTGACCGCGACGGCGCGTTCGCCGAGTATATCGCCATTCCTGAAAGCGTCGCCTGGAAAACGGGCAAAGAAATCGACCACAGCGTCGCCTCGATTCAAGAGCCATTTGGCAACGCCGTCCACGCTACCTTCGCCGGCGATATCACCGATATGACAGTTGCTGTCTTTGGCTGCGGACCAATCGGCCTCTGGGCAGTGGGCCTATCTCAAATATCGGGGGCCAGCACCATCTTCGCCATTGAACCCAACCACAAGCGGCTCGATATAGCCGCCGAGATGGGAGCCAACTATATCATCAACCCGCGCGAAGTTGATCCGGTGCGGCAGATACTCGATATCACTGATGGCCTCGGTGTCGATGTCGTGCTGGAAATGTCGGGTCATCCCGTCGCCATCCGCCAGGGCTTTAAGGCGCTGCGCAGCGGTGGGCGCATTTCGCTGCTGGGCATTCCAGCGAACATGGTTGAGCTTGACCTTGCCAACGATATCATTTTCAAGGGCGCAACCGTCCTGGGCATCTCAGGTAGGCGCATCTTCGACACCTGGTACCGCACGCGCCGTATTCTCGAATCCGGTCAACTCGACCTCAAGCGGGTGATTACGCATACGTTGCCTTTTGAACAAATTCATGACGCCATGGAGATCATGAAATCTGGTGACTGTGGGAAGATCGTCATGACATTTTAATACAAAGGAGTATCATGGATAAACTGCAAGCTTACCTGAAAAACGAACTGGACGCGCTGCGCGCGAAGGGCGTCTTCCACCTGCCTCGTGTGCTGGAGACGGAGCAGAAGGCCACCGTCATTATCGATGGACACGAGGTTATCACGCTTTCCTCGAATAACTACCTGGGATTGACGGTGCATCCCCGCCTGCGCGAAGCAGCGATCAAGGCCATTGAACGCTACGGCGTTGGTTCTGGCTCGGTGCGCACCATCGCCGGTACCATGACCCTGCACAATGTACTGGAAGAGAGACTGGCGCGTTTCAAGCATACAGAGGCTTCCTTGACGTTCCAGTCGGGTTATGCGACGAACCTGGGAGTGATCTCCGCTGTGATGCAGGGCGACGACATCATCGTCAGCGATGAGCTGAATCATGCCAGTATCATCGATGGTATTCGCCTGGGTAAAACGCCGCGCAAGATCTATCCGCACAAAGATATGGCGGGCCTGCGCCGCGCCCTGGAAGAGTCGCAGGGCGCGAGCAAAGTCATGGTTGTCACCGATGGCGTCTTTAGCATGGATGGTGATATCGCCCCCCTGCCGGAGATTGTGGAACTGGCGGAAGTGTATGGCGCATTTGTGATGGTGGACGATGCCCATGCCAGCGGCGTGCTTGGCAAGAACGGTCGCGGTAGCGTCAGCCATTTCGGGCTGGATGGCCGCGTCGCCTTGCAAATCGGTACGCTCTCCAAAGGCATTGGCGCGCTCGGAGGCTATGTGGCCTGCAGCCAGGATATGCGAGTCGCCACCTGTATCGCGGCGCTGGATATCCTCGAAGAGGATACCAGCCTGGTCGAACGTCTCTGGGAAAATACCGCCTTCTTCAAGAGTGGCCTGGAGCAGCTTGGCTTCAATACGGGCAAGAGCGAAACTCCCATTACGCCTGTGATCGTGGGTGAGGGCGCGTTAGCCATGAAGTTCAGTAACCGGCTCTTCCAGGAAGGCGTTTTTGCGCAGGGCATCGTCTTCCCCACCGTGCCAGCCGATAAGTGCCGCGTGCGTACTATTGTGACGGCCCTGCATACACGCTATGAACTGTCAAAGGCGCTCGACATCTTTGAGAAAGTGGGCAGGGAACTTCAGATCATCTAACGCACGAGCCTCTGAAGAAAAGACGACTCTACTGGGGCCATTGGCTGTGCCATTTCGCTCATCGAACATAGTTCGTATGCTAAGGCCCTCAGTAGTAGTCGCTCTTTTGTATGCCGCATTTCTGTGTCTATTTTCGATCGTACATGGCTACAGCGCGCTTGACTTTGTACACCTGGGTACCTATTGGACGCAGCATAAGCGGCCTGGTACAGTAGGGTATGATGGGCAATTTTACTATCAGCTTGCCCGCGACCCGCTTGGGGCGCAAGCGTTTATGGACAACGTTCCCTATCGCTATCAACGCCTGGTATTTCCCCTGGTTGTGCGTGTGCTGAGCCTGGGGCAGGTAGAGCTCATTCCCTATATGCTCCTGCTCGTCAACTTTCTATCGATCGTGCTGAGCGTCGAGGTCGTTTCTCGCCTGCTGGTTAAACATGGATTATCGCCCTGGTTCAGTCTCGCCGCAGGTCTGTATTATGGGCAGACAGCATCTCTGGTTTTTGATACCGCCGAGCCTTTCGCCTATTTGCTGGTCTGCATTGGCCTCTTGCTGCTGGAAAAAGAACATCTCACGTGGGCTGCTCTACTCATGGGTTTGGCCACGTTGTCACGGGAAACGGCAATTTTATTTCCTCTAGGGTATGCTATTTTCTTTCTACTGCGCGCTCAATGGAAGGATGCTGCACAATTCATCGGGCTGGCAATAGTACCCCTGGCCATAGAATACGCACTCTTATGGATCATTTTTGGGAAGACGGGGATCACGTATGCCCCGCCTTTCGAGCACATACCTTTTGCCGGTATGTTCTTTTTCTCTGGGGACACAGATATATGGCAGCGATTTTTGCCGTTGATTTTCCTGCTGTTCATTCCAACCGTAAGCGGCTGGCTGCTGGCAGCAGTGGAGGTAGTGCGTCGCGAGTGGAGCCCGGAGTTGCTCACTTGGCTCATGAATCTGTTGCTGGTTACTTTCATGGCTCGCCTATCTTATGCTGACCTCACCTCTGCCGGGCGCTTGTCCACCGGGCTGCCCCTGGCGCTGCTGCTCTACGGGCTGACAACCCGAAATTCTTTCATTCTGCGGGCCTCTCAAATCTATACCGCGATGTCCCCATTTTACGCGGTTAGCATTCTTATTTTTCGCGTGTGATGAGAGTATTTTGTATTCAAGGTAAGATAATGTCTTCGATAACGGCAGCAACGCCATCTTCGGCATTGCTAAGCGTGACATAATCCGCTTCCGCTTTTACCTCGTCGTGCGCATTGCCCATAGCAACACCCAGGCCTGCGAAGCGCAGCATGCCGATATCATTGTGGTTATCGCCAATAGCAACCACTTCTTCTGCCGCGATGTCCAGATCGGCGGCGATCGCTTGCAGGGCGTTGCCCTTTGACACTTCGGGGTGCAGGAACTCTATCAAATCAAAAGCGGACTGCGTCACATACAGTTGTCCTTCAAAAAGATGCTCAAATTCGCTCCGTTTTGCGCGGATCAGGATCTCTTCCGCAATTCCCACGATTTTGACACACGGGAGGGGATAAAGACTGGCGAGATCGTCTATCTCGACTACCGGAGGCACTGGAGGGCGGTACCACTCACGAGCGCGCGGTGTATCCTGGTCGACATAGACGCGGTGGATCGTATGGTAGGCACGGTAGAAGCCAGAGGAGCGCAGTAGCCTCAGGACAGGTAGGATGTGCTGAGTGGGTATATGCTTATGGTGATAAATCTGGCCGCTATGTATATCCGCGATGACCGCTCCATTCTCGATGATTTGTGGCCCATTCAGAGGTAAATCTCCGCAGATACTTTGGAGTACTGCCAGGTTCTGGCCCGTGGCAATCACAACAGTCACCCCGACCTCAACAGCCTGAAATAACGCCTGACGAGTACGCTCGGTAATCTGTTTATGGGGTCGCGGGGAGAGCAGGGTTCCATCGAGGTCTATTGCCAGCAGGCGGTACATGCGGTATTCTCCAAGAACAACATTTATCAATCACTGTGTATGTTAGTATCATAGCTACTCCTGAGATAGTTTGGCAAGCGCAACTTGTGTTTATATCCCAGGGCAATCGCATCTAATTTTTGGAACTGGCTCTACAGGCTGCATCACAACAAATCAGTTTTCAAAGCTCTGCTGTGCAAATACGCTCTACAAGCTGTTTGAAAAATTAGATGCGATTGCCCTGATTCCTGGCGCAGCGCGGGGCCCAGGTCGGTCTGCTCGACGCCGATGCCTATGGCCCCAGCGTGCCTATGATGTTGGGTGTACGCAAGCGTGGTGAGAGCCAGGGCTGGAAAGCCACGTTGCCGCTGGGGCATCGCGGCAAACTTGCGCCTGAGCAGATGCTCCAGCCCTTGCTGCGTTATGGCGTCAAGGTGATGTCGGTTGGCTTCTTTATCGGCGAAGAACAGGCGGTTGCGCCCATGCCGGATGTGCTGGGAATGCTCATTCGCCAACTCCTCTACACCGTGAACTGGGGAAGGCTGGACTATTTGCTGATCGACCTGCCTCCCGGCAATGGCGAGCCCCAGGCCACGCTGTGCCGGGAACTGGAGCTTGATGGAGCTATTCTTGTGACGACCCCGCAGGATATTGCCCGCATTGATACCGCCAAAGGGTTAGGTATGTTCCAGAGCGCCGGAGTCCCCGTTTTAGGGCTGGTACAGAATATGGCGGGCTTTCTCTGCCCGCACTGCGGCGAGCGTATAGATGTTTTTCCTGCCAGCAACGAGGCCCACTCGCAATTGTACCAGCTGCCTCTCCTTGGTACCATTCCACTCGATCCGGCCACAGCTAGAAGTGGGGATAGCGGGCAGCCGGTGGTAGTGAGTATGCCCGAATCACCTGTATCCCTGGCTTTTTGTGCAATGGCTGAACAAATTGCTAGCCAATTGCTACCAAACAATACAGAAATAGAAGCGCGACAACCTGTGCCTGAGCATGAAGTGGATGCCAAGAAGGGAGATGTCATCGACAATGAAAGAAAAGATTAAGGGCATATTGGCGGGACTCATATTTCGCGTCATCGTCATTCTCACGTTGGGGCAAATTTCTCC
>VBHV01000054.1 GCA_005881995.1 Chloroflexota bacterium
CGACTCCATTACCATCTGTTTTGACCGTAATAGGATCAGGAACTCCCAGCAACTTTGCGCAGTTGAGGCCGTTGTTCTCAAACGTGGTGACAAAGCGCTGTGCCAGGAAGGTGAAGAGCGTATTGGCGGCGGCTGGATCAGGCGAAGCCGCTTGCTTCGTGAAGCGAGAATCGATCTGGAGGCGCGGCGGCGCAACATCAAGCACATTCTGGCAGTAGAGACGCGTATTGGCAACGTTCAGATTCTGCAAGGTTGGCTGATCCACACCCACACGATACGCGTTGAGTTTGTTGAGATCGGTCTTGTTATTCAATAACACCATAGGGTCACGACCGGGTACTAATGCCACAGGCGCTACTTGAGATGCCGCGGCCTGCAATTCGTTCAAGGGAAGAGCGGGTAGCATATTCCCAGGGTTTGCCAGGTCAGGTACCATCCAGGGAGTACAGCCTATAGCCTTGTCAACGAGCGTAAGAAGGCGTTCGTCGCTGCCATTTTTCTGTACCTGTCCCTGCAGAGCAGTGGCGTTGGCTGCTGTATCCTGCGCAGTCTGACCCGCCCCGTTAACGAGATAGGTTGTGGTCACATTATCGCTCTGATCCTGGTCAACGATCGAAAAATCACGTGTGGTCGGGCATTGCATTCCATCTTGCGCTCTGCCTATAGGCGGAACTTTGAGCTTGCCTGCCTGTATTGCCGAATTAGCCGCCTGGAAGAAGGCCGGTGCATTACAGTAGGAGAACTGCCCAAAGATCGAGCCGTCGACCCCATTCACACACAAGCCCTGTTGTAAGCTGCCATTCGAATCCCGAAGAGTCAGGGTATTTCCGTTGGAGCCGAACCACAGCCCAACGACTGCTCCCAGTGGAAGCGCCGGCACAACGGGCTTCGCTGCAGGCTGTGTGCCCTTGTCAATTACAAGCGGATCATAGATAGAGATGTTGCCCGTTGCCGGGTCAATGATGGCTCCCTGTACGAATGCTGCTTGAGCAGCATTCGCTTCGTTACATGGCCCATTGTCAGGATTGGTCGCCGTCAATTGATAGGGCGTTGCCAGAGTGCGATCCCAAACGCGGCAGCACGAAGACGATGGCGCCCACCAGCACTACAATAATCGTTACCAGTGCTCCAACGAGCATCAATGGCGACAAACGCCCGCGTCTTTTTGGGACTGAGCCAAACGGGCTGCGTCGTAACTTTCGCATTTTACAAAACTCCTCGGCTTGCATCGTGTGAAAGCAGGGCTTCCTTCATCATAGACAACAGGATGCCCGGCTGACCACATCTGTGGAAGCATCTCGACATTTCTGGACGCGATAACTACCTTACATCCTGCCTGTAGGGGCCCGATTTATCGCGCCCACATTGGCAGGATGGCTTTCAAGGATTGTCGCATCCCTACATGCGCGTCACACCCCTGGACGTTTCCGTCGATACGCGCTTCTTGTTCTCTAAAGATAGGTAGTCACGGATGGACACCGTAAGCTAATTTGAAACTGTATGAGAATACTTAATACGTTTGGGATATTACCACAGCCGAATCTTGCTGTTCGTTTGCCTGCCTCGTTTGATGGTAGGAAAGTACCGGGTTTAGGTTAAGATTTCTTAACTTCACCTTTCCAACCACTGGAATAATTTGTATTGTATACTAATAGTAAGTGCGGTGTATCAAGCCAGAAACCGAGCCGAAAGGATATGATTGCTATGCGAGCGATTGTCAGTGTTGCCAACCGGGAGGGACTCGTCCCGTTGGCGCGTGAATTACAGTCCCATAACATCACGGTCTTCTCAACCAGCGGTACAGCAAGCGCACTGCAAGATGCAGGCATTCCGGCGGAAATGGTAACTGCGCTGACCGGGTTTCCAGAGATACTTGGCGGGCGTGTCAAGACCCTACATCCGGCTATATTTAGCGGCATCCTGGCGCGCCGCGATAGCGAGACGCATGTACAGGAGTTGCGGGAACACAACCTTGAGCCTATCGATATCGTGGTGGTGAATCTGTATCCTTTCGTCGAAACGGTGGCACGCCAGGATGCGACCATGGACGAAGCCCTGGAGCAGGTTGATATCGGTGGAGTCTCATTAGTGCGTGCTGCAGCGAAAAATTTTGAGGATGTGATTGTGCTGGTGCGCCCGCAAGATTACGCGCCTGTCATGCAGGAATGGCGCGAATCCGGACAGGTGAGCCTTGCTACTCGACGCCGTCTCGCGGCCATTGCGTTTCAACATACCGCCAGCTATGACACCGCCATTGCAGAGTATTTACGCACGCACACCTCGGAACCAGAATATTTCCCCGAAGACCTCACGCTCTCCATGCGGCGCGTCCAGTCGCTGCGCTATGGTGAAAACCCCCATCAGCAGGCCGCGCTCTACAGCTGGAACAAAACGACTACCGCGTCACTAGAGCCAACCGTTACCAGGGCGGAGATATTACACGGGAAAGAACTCTCATTCAATAACTTGCTTGACCTGGATGCCGCGCTCACCTCAGTGCAGAGCTTCAGCGCGCCCACTGTCGTCATTGTCAAGCACACCAACCCGTGCGGTCTGGCTTGCGACGATACACTGCTCGATGCTTATAAAAAAGCGCACGTGGGTGATCCCATTTCTGCCTATGGCGGTATTATTGGCTGTAACCGCCCACTGGACGCTGATACTGCTCGCGAGATTCACCAGTTGTTCTACGAGGCCATCATCGCCCCGGAATATACACCCGAAGCGCTGGCGATCTTGCGCGAGAAAAAAAATATTCGCTTGCTGGCCACGCATCTCCCATTTGAATCCAGTACAAACGGCACCAGGCCGCTGGCGCTTCCTGGCAAAGAGCTTGATGTGCGCAGCATAAGCGGTGGGCTGCTTATACAAACCTCTGACACGTCAGGAGAGCAGGAAGTGGCCTATCGTGTCGTAACCGAACGCGACCCAACCTTAGAAGAAGTGACCGACCTGATGTTTGCCTGGAAGGTTGTCAAGAACGTGAAGTCGAATGCAATTGTGCTGGCGCATAAACTGGCAGTAGTGGGTGTGGGCGCTGGACAGATGAACCGCCTGGCAAGCGTGCAACTGGCGCTGGAGAAGGCGGCTCAGCGCTCACGCGGCTCTGTGCTGGCCTCCGATGCGTTCTTCCCTTTCTCTGATGGCGTGGAAACTGCGGCGAAGGCGGGCATCACGGCCATAATTCAACCTGGAGGTTCTATCCGCGACGAGGAGGCTATTCGCATGGCCAATCACTATGCTATCGCCATGGTCTTTACAGGACAGCGGCATTTCCGGCATTAACGAAAAAATGCAGGGGCGTGATGTGGCGGACCTTTTGATAGCCAGCCTGCCAACGGACTGCGTCCTAGCCTACGGCTCAGGCAGGCTGCAAGGAACGTGACGCCCCTGCATTTGAGGATGCTATCCCTCTAATGAAACCTCATCTGAGAAGAAGCGTATCCATATCAGGCAAAAACCCAGGCCGCCGACAAGCGCAAAGAACGCAACTGCGCCCCTCGTGCCTTCATCGACCGCTGGATTTGTGAATGGATAAAAGAACATCAACGCCAGCCAGGCAATCGAATAATCAACGCCCAGGCTCAACTTGGTGATTTCTGTGGATGAGCGGTAGAAAATATGATACAGCACGATAATGAGCAGGCCAACAATTATCACAAATAGCCTGAAATTCATGACAAGCCCTGCTCCAAAATCGATCACGAGCGTTGACCTTATATACATGAAGCCAAGTAGCCATAAGATGGTTAAAATAGCGCCACCAACAATCTTGGCCAATCCGTTTCTCACGATACAAATCTCCCTTCGTTGACACCGCTGCCGAGCGCCTGTTTGTATGTATTGTAGTCCTTAGAAGCAAAGAAATCAACCGCTTTGAGACGCTTCATAATACGCACGCGCAAAACGCGCCGCCCACACTGCATTATTGACCAGCAAGGCTTTATTGGCCTCGACGCTCTCGCCCCTGGTCGCTCGGACGACGTGAGCAAGCAGAAATGGCGTCGTTGCCGGGCCGCGAATACCCTCTTTTTGCGCCAGTTGTAAGGCTTCCTCGGTAGCAGCTTCCAGGGGTTGGGCTGCCATTGCATACGCCTCTGGTATGGGGCATCCCACGACTAGCCCTTGCAGGTGACAATCCCACTGCGCACGCGCGATAGCCGCCATCGTCTCCACGTCATCGACACGATGATGCAGCCGTCTCCCACTGGAGCGCACGTAGAAGGCCGGGAACTCGTCGGTCTGCCAGCCAAGCACAGGTACACCCTGTGTCTCCAGGTATTCTAAAGTCAGGTCGAGATCAAGGATAGATTTCGCTCCGGCGCAGACGACCAGCACGGGAGTGCGTGCCAGCTCGGTCAGGTCGGCAGAGATATCCATACTGGTCTGCGCGCCTCGGTGTACGCCGCCGATGCCGCCCGTCGCAAAAAAGCGAATGCCGGCCATGCTCGCGCACAGCATCGTGCCAGCAACCGTGGTTGCGCCCAACTGGCCCGTCGCCAGAGCCACCGCCAGATCGCGCCTGCTGACCTTCAAAACGTGCTGTGCGGTTCCCAGGCGTTCAATGTCGCCTCTTGACAGGCCAATGACGATTTTACCATCGTGTATGCCCGTGGTCGCGGGAGTCGCGCCCTCGGCCCGGATCGCCGCTTCCATCGCCAGCGCGACTTCAATATTGCCAGGGTATGGCAGACCGTGCGCGATGACCGTTGATTCGAGCGCCACAACCGGTCGTTGTGCCTGTAAAGCTGTCTGCACTTCGTCTGACAGCTTGATATAGGATGAGAATGCTTGCATTATGCCTCGGTACGTGTGAATGTATGCTTCCACCATTCCAATGTTGGTACACTGCCATCCTCGGCCACGTGAAAGTGCACCAGGCTGACTATCAAAAACTTAAATTCTGGATGCCTTAAAAGTATACGAGCAATAGTACCAAAGGGCAAATTCGCTGTATACCGCATTTGCGCCCAGGTTATACAACATGATATATTACCTTTCGGGCTGACTCAGCCACTACTTCGATTGAACGGAAAGAGGCGCAACGGTAGGATTTGGGTGCGCAAGGTAGGATGGTAACAGAGAGGTGAGTTGGGAGCGAAAAAGAAACTGATCGGTTGCGCGCAAGCAAGGTAGACAAATGTATACTATTGAGGAGAAGTGCAAGTGAAATTTACAGGTAAATTACTTACCACCACGCTGGTATTGGGCGGTACGCTTGGGGTATTGGCCCTGGTAAACAAAATGGCAGAGTCGCAGGCGGGCGAACTCAACACTATCTTGAAAGGCGAAGAGCGCCGGTATCCCTGGAAGTATGGGGATGTATTTTATCAAGTCAAAGGCAATCGCGAATCGAAGCCATTGTTGCTCATTCAGGGTTGTGGCCCCGGCGCGTCGTCTTACGAGTGGCGTAAAAATGTGGATGCGCTGTCGGAGCAGTTCCGCGTCTATACGCTCGACTTGCTGGGCTATGGTCTCTCGGATCGTCCCGCTATCGACTATACCGCCGAGACCTACGCCGACCTGATTAGCGATTTCCTGAAAGAAGTGATTGGCAAACCCACGGTGGTTGTCGCGCATGGCGAGACCTGCGCCTATGTCATCGCCAATGCCTATCGCCGCCCGCGGCTCTTTGAGCGCCTGGTGCTGGTTGCGCCTTCCCCGACTCTGTTAGAAGAAACGGTGCCGGGCCCGCTCAACGCCGGGCTGAAGTTCCTACTGCGCGCGCCCATCGTCGGCCAGTTTGTCTATAACGTGCTGACCTCGCGTCGCGGCATCCAGAGCTACTACGATCGCCAGGGCTACCACAACCCCGGCTTGATTACCGATGAGCTGGTGGAATATATCTTCAGCAACGCTCACCAGCCCAATGCGCGTTACGCGGCGTCTTCCGCCCTCAGCCGCAATCTGACCATGGACGCGCGCGAGCCGCTGGCCCGTCTGCAAATGCCTATAGTGGCTATCTGGGGCCGCGAAGCTGTCCCTACTCCCGCGGAGGCGAGCACTGCCTTCAAACAAGTCAACCCACGCATCGATACTCATACCCTGGACCATTGCAGCCAGCAGCCCCAAGATGAGCAGGCGACGAAGTTCAATAACCTGGTGCGCGAGTTCGTCGGCACAAAGGTTGCACAGTAGTAATTTGGTAATAAACAAAAAGCGAGCAGGCACCTGTCCGCCGGACAGGTGCCTGCTCGCTTTTTGTTTATTATGAGGAGTT
>VBHV01000100.1 GCA_005881995.1 Chloroflexota bacterium
CATATTGTAGTGTCGAATAGCATGGCAGTTGGCGCACAAGACGATACACTTACTGATTTCTTTCTCGATCCTGTCGAGGCTAAACCCCTTATAGACTGCATCGCTAATGTTGAACACTTTGTCCTCTGAGTTCCGGTGGTGAAAATGTAAGGTTGCGGGATGTCGCTGACCGCAATCTACACAGCGCAGTTGATTTTTCATATTCTGGATGTAGCTGTGGATAGCCGCCTTTCTTGCCGCCTTTCTCTCATACATCCTGGTGAGCCGCTTCTTCTTGTGCTGTTGGTGCCAGCTACGCTGGTAGTTTCGCTGATATTCCTTCCACTCCTCGGATTGGTATCGGCTTCTGTCTTTGAAGGGCATCAGTCTGCTCCATCTAATATGGTAAAAACCTGGGGATGATCAAGCACAAATCCAACAACAATACTTGTCAGCTTTCGCCAAACTGCATGTTGTAAGCCTCCTCCTCTTCCTGGCTGACGGCCAGGATGGTGTTGAGTTTTTCTATCTCCCCGGCGATGCCCGGGCTGGTTTGGTTCTTTTTTCGCACATTGTAGTGTCGAATAGCATGGCAGTTGGCGCACAAGACGATGCACTTCTTGATCTCTTTCTTGATCCTTTCCAGGCTAAACCCCCCGTTGACTGCTTTGCCGATGGCAAACGTCTTGTCCTCTGAGTTTAGGTGGTGAAATTGTAACGTCGCAGGATGCCGCTCACCACAATCTGCGCAGCACAGTTGATTTTTAATACTTTGAATATATTCGTGAATAGTCGCCTTTCTCTCGTAAACCTTGGCGAGCCGCTTCGCCTTGTGGCGTTGGTGCCAACTACGCTGGTAGTTTCGCTGGTATTCCTTCCACTTCTCGGACTGATAGCGATCTTTAAGCGGCATCAGTTTCCTCCAGTTAGAATCTTAAAAAAACTTCCGGGTGACTAAGTACAAACCCAACAACAATACCAACATCCTGACGAAGCAGCTCCTCTGTAAGATGGCCTTCAAGAGCAAAGTCAATCAGGTTTTGGATAATCTCTACAATGCCTTCTTCCGATTTTTCAACGCACAAATTACCGCGAAAGATACCTTTCTTTCCCCAGGACATACCCCGCCTGAAAGCTTGCGTTGTTACTTGTTAATGCCAGTATACATGGCTGTTTCTCTCTCTGTCAAGGTGAATTGACGTGGATTAGTGTCTTGGCTTATAATTACCAGAAAAACGGGGTGCTGCCGTGAATGATAAAGATTTTCTCTCCGTCGAAGAAGTGGCGAAACGTCTTGGCTTAAAGGAAGAAACCATACGTACTTATATCCGTGAAGGATCGCTGAATGCGTACCGTTTTGGGAATGTCCTTCGTATCCGTGTCGATGATTTTGAGAAGTTTGTGCAAGAGCGAAAAATCAGGAGAGATGAGGAAAAGTAATTTAATGTAGACCTCGACAACGTATTGGCACCTTGTCAACACCTTTGCGGCATGATATAATCGCAACGTGCCTGCGGTTCTGTAGGCTGATCGATGATCGGGCGTGGCCAAGCGGTAAGGCAGTAGACTTTGGATCTACCATTCCCAGGTTCGAATCCTGGCGCCCGAGCTTTTTTATGATTTAATACAGATTATTGTCGTTAAAAAGGTTTGTAACGTTCGCTATGAATACGTATGCGCCCGTAGTGCTGGCGGCGGGTAAAGGTACTCGAATGCGTTCAACTCTGCCAAAGGTGCTGCACCAGTTGGCGGGGTTGCCCCTCCTGGCGCATGTCCTCCGTGCTATCGAAGCTATTCCCTCCACTACTGCATTCACGCCTCTGCTCGCTACTACGACAGGTCATCGACCTGTGGTTGTGGTTGGATATGAGGGAGAGCAGATCGAGGGCGTTTTTGGTGAGCGTTGTCACTACGCGCTCCAGCAAGAACAATTGGGCACGGGTCACGCGGTACTGGTGGCTAAAGAAAGTGTTGACTCCCTGAATCCTCTTCCCCAAACCGTACTGGTATGCTATGGCGATACGCCGCTCGTCAGTAGTGAGGCGCTGGCGCGTCTGCTGGTTGAACACCTGGGCAGCCAGGCTACCATCACCTTCCTCACCGCCATCACCGAGCAGCCGTCCGATTTTGGACGTGTTGTGCGCGATGCCCAGGGGCGCGTATGTGAGATAGTCGAAATGAAACGCGGGACGGAAGAGCAGAAGCGTATTCAGGAAGTCAATTCTGGCGTGTATTGTTTTGAGAGCAACTGGTTGTGGCCAGCGTTGCGGGCTTTGCCCAGGAATGCATCTGGCGAATATTACTTAACCGACCTGGTGGGCATTGCCGGTGCACAGGGAAGGAGGATTGCTACTGTGAGCGGATCCTTTGACGAAACGATTGGGATCAATGATCGCGTGCAACTGGCTGAGGCCGAACAGTTGCTGCGCCGGCGTGTGCTTGAACGGCATATGTACGCGGGTGTGACGATCATCGATCCGGCAACTACCTATATCGACGAAGATGTTGAAATTGGTGCTGATACTGTTATTCTCCCCGGTACAATGATTACAGGTAAGACGCGCATCGGTTCGTTGTGTCGTATCGGCCCGGGAACGACAATAGACCAGTCTGCGCTAGGAAATGGCTGCGTTGTGCGCAATTCTGTGCTGGAAGAGACAACGCTCGAGGACGGTGTGAGCATCGGGCCATTTAGTCATTGCCGTCCAGGAGCGTACCTGGCGCGTAATGTACGTATGGGCAATTTTGGAGAAGTGAAAAATTCGTATATTGGCACGGAAACCGATATGCACCATTTCAGCTATGTTGGTGATGCCACAGTAGGTGAACATGTGAATATTGGCGCGGGGTCGATTACCTGCAATTATGATGGTGTGCGCAAAAATCACACGACCATCGGTGACGGAGCCTCTATTGGAAGTGATACAATGTTAGTAGCGCCTGTAACAGTTGGTGAACATGCAACAACAGGAGCTGGCGCTGTAGTGACCCGCGATGTCCCTCCCTGGGCGCTCGTGGCGGGTGTGCCCGCGCGCATCCTGCGTATGAAAGAGCCGCAAGTCGGCTCCCAGGCAGTGGATGAGAAAAAGGAGTGATGGGTCTTATGGACGGCGCTGGTCTAGTAGGAAGTATAGTGGCGACTCTGTCAGTCGCCCGCGCCGCAAGTGATTCTCAAATGCCATCGTTCGATGCTGTGGCATGGCTACAACTCTTGATACTGATTGTAGCGCTAATCTTGTGTGCCATAGCCTCGGCTGCTGAAACCGCGCTTACCTCTATCAGCCGCATTAAACTCAAAAATCTGGTGGAATCGGGCGACCCGAAAGCCATCAAGATTGATCGCCTGCTTGCCAATCCGAACACCTACCTCTCGACTATCCTCGTGGTGAATAGCGTGGCAGTGATCGTTGCTTCCAGTATATTGGTCGTCCTGATCTTCTGTGAGATCACTCCGAAAACTGCCGCTGTGCAAAATCCCTTGCGCTGGGCACGCGCTTTGGTGGACGTAGTGAGCGGCGTGGCATGGCTGCTGCGTCCCATTGTGATAGCGTTGAGCGCGATTACGAACTCCCTGGTACGGTTGATGGGTGGGCAGATGAAACATCGCGGCCCCTTTGTGACAGAGGAAGAACTGCGCTTGCTGGTCACGGTTGGCGAGGAAGAAGGCGTACTCGAAGAGGAAGAAACGGAGATGATTCACAGCATCTTCGAGTTTGCGGATAGGACGGTGCGCGAGATGATGGTGCCACGTATAGACATAGTGACGCTGAGAGGCGACGCGACTGTTGACGAGGCGGTAGACCTGGCCATGCAGGTTGGCTTTTCGCGTATCCCTGTCTATGAAAATAGCATTGAAAACATTATCGGCCTGCTCTATACAAAGGACATGTTGAAACAACTGCGCGATGGTCATGATACCTTGCCGATACGCGGCCTTGTGCGCCCGGCCTACTTTGTGCCCGAGACCAAAAAGCTGGATGACCTGCTGCGCGAAATTCGCCAGAAGCGCGTGCACATGGTGATTCTCGTAGATGAATATGGCTCGGTGTCCGGGTTGGTAACAATCGAAGACCTGGTAGAGGAAATCGTAGGGGATATTCGCGATGAATATGACCACGAAGAAAACCTGTACGAGCAGGTCAATCAGCACGAATATATCGTTGATGCCAGGATCAGTATTGATGAGTTTAACGAACTGATGGAGACCGACCTGGAAAACGAGGATTACGATACGCTGGGTGGATTTCTCTATGCCCAGCTTGATAAAATTCCGGTCGAGGGCGACACCATTACCTTTAAGAATCTCACCTTCACAGTTCTGGCAACTCGCGGGAGACGCATTATGAAAGTGAGAGTGGAACGCCAGCAAGACGCCTCGCGTCCAGAACCATTGATGTTACGCCCTGTTGAAATGGCGAAAAACGATGGGCAAGATGGCAAGGATGAGCCGCCATCCGCAAATGAACAGGGTTCGCACTATGAATACCGGGGTGCATGATTGATGCAATCACCACTTGCTGCCGTCCCGCGAAGCGTACGCGTGGTTGAAGTTGGTCCACGAGATGGCCTGCAAAACGAAAAAGTGTCCGTACCCACGGGGCAGAAAATACAATTCATCCAGATGCTGGCCGAGGCCGGTCTACCCGTCGTCGAAGCAACCTCGTTCGTCAGCCCCCGTGCCATTCCCCAGTTGAGCGATGCCAGCGAGGTGATGGCTGGCCTGACGCGCCTTCCTGACACTTCGTATCCTGTGCTGGTGCCGAACGTAAAAGGCATGGAACGCGCCCTTGCCGTGGGCGTGCGCTCTATAGCCGTGTTTACCGCCGCCAGCGAAAGTTTCACTCGCCACAATATCAATGTAACCATTGCAGAAAGCCTCGCCAATTTCCGCCCGGTGGTCGCGATGGCCCGGCAGGAAGGTGTGCCGGTGCGCGGCTATATCTCAACCGTCTTTGGCTGCCCTTATGAGGGCGCCGTTGAACCGCGACAGGCGCTGCGCGTGGCCCAGGCGCTGCTGGAGATGGGCATCAACGAACTGTCGCTGGGCGATACCATAGGGGTAGCAACACCGAATCAGGTAGTCGATGTCATCAGTCTTTTCGTGAGTGAGGGCGCTATCCCCGTCGAGCAAGTAGCAGTCCACTTCCATGATACACGCGGTACCGCGCTGGCGAACGTACTGGCAGCTCTGCAGTTGGGGGTCAGCATTGTCGATTCCTCCGCGGGAGGCCTGGGTGGCTGCCCCTACGCTCCAGGCGCTGCTGGCAACCTTGCAACTGAAGATTTGCTCTATATGCTGCACGGCATGGGCATTGAGACCGGTGTAAATCTGGAGAAGGTTGTAGAGGCTACTCGCTTCATTACGCCATATCTGGGGCACCTACAACCCGTCCTCAGCATCATTTATGCGTTTGCAAGTACTGGATCGCGCTCGCCAGTTGATTATCCCCACTAGTGAGAATTTGTTGCAAGGTCATGTTGCGCTGATTCTCTTCATTAGGCGTCAGAGGGTTTGCTCCGTTGTTTAACGGAACAACAATGTTAGGAGTGATGCCCTGGCCGCGGATAAAGTGGCCCTTTGGCGTTAGCCATTCCATGACGCCGAGGAAGATGGCCGAGCCGTCGGGAAGGTCAAATTCATTCAGCACGGTTCCCGTCCCTAATGTCTTTGTACCTATAACGACCGCGCGGTTGTTGTCTTGCAGTGCGCCGGAGACGATTTCCGCTGCGCTGGCGGTATTGCCGTTGACGAGCACAACCATGGGAGTGTGAGTGTCGACGGGTGAGCCTGTCACGGGGTCAGCGGTGCGGTTGCCGGAACTGTCTTGTTCCAGGAGGACATTCCCGCTGCTCAAGAACAGGCTGGCGGTGTTGATGGCCTCTTGCAGGTAACCGCCGGGATTGTCACGCAAATCGAGTATCAGGCTGGTCGCGCCCATCCTTTTGGCCTGGATCAAGTCAGTCTTGAGCTGTTCTGAGACGCCATTATCGAAGCCCAGTATTTGTATGTGCGCCATATGCGCCTCGGCAATGTAGTGTAGAATTACGCCGGGTACCTTAAATTCCGCCCGTGTAACGGGGATGGTGAGTGTTTTATTGAGCGAAGGCCTCAGTACGGTGATGTTGACGCTGGTGCCAACTTTGCCTTCGATAAGAGAATGGATCGTATTCAGATCTTTGCCCACGACATTGACGCCGTTGACCGCAACAATAATGTCTCCGCTTTTGAAGCCCGCCTTCTCCGCAGGCGCGCCGGGGACGGTGGCCGTGATGATCACCTGTTTGGTGGTAGGGTTCTGGCTTATATAAATGCCGATGCCCGTAGAGTTGCCGCTTAACTCCTGCTGCTGCGCCTTCACCTGGTCGGGGGTCAGAAAGTAGGTGTGGCCAGTATCGTTGAGGACGCCCAACATGGCACGAATAGCGGCATAGGACATTTGCTTGTAATTGATGGCTTTGCGGTCAACATAGTTTTGATCGACAATCGTCCAGGCCTGTTGGAACAGGTTAGCGTAGTACGCCGATTGGTTGTTTGTCGAGAGCAGCGAGCTTGTATAGACCTGATGACTGAACCAACCCCCGGTAAACGCGATGAGCAGCAGAGCAATGGTGACAGTAATCTGGCCGAACTTCCGGCTGGCATTCCCCCCGAGTCCCCCGCTTCCGCCGCTTCTATAGCCGTCGTTTCTCCTATCTTCGTCTCGAAAGGACTGTCCTGGGGAATATTTCTGAGACAGGGAAGTACGAGCGTTAGATTGCTCTGCCTGTGATGTGTTGAGGACATCATTATGTATTCTTTGAGGAAAGCGGTCAAATTCTTCAGGATGTTCTGACTGCTCAGTTTGTTCAGATCGTTTGGGTTGTTCTTGTTGTTCAGATCGTTCATACCAGCGCGGGTCGTCGTAGCTACTCACCTGAGGCCTCCCATCATTGAGCTTTTACATTATTCATTGCACCATGTATGTTCGCAAACAGGTATACGTGATGACTGATTGTTCTTATCGTAGTCGTCCAGGCCTGGGTAAGTCAACTGACTGCACAGAACAAAACAACAGGGTTTACACAGAAACCCTGTTGTCTCTTCAACAGCACTCATGTCTAAGGCTAGGCGCATAGTGCCCGCGCTATACAAACGACGCAAGGAAATGCTAAACGTCATGCGAGGCAGCGGTTGCCTCCTGATCTTCTGGGACGACGGCAGGCGTTGGCGCGGCTTGAGCCACCTGGCTTGTTGGTGTGGTTTCGGCAGTATTTGCCTGGTTCGCATGCGGTTTTTTGGCAGGGGCAGGAGCCTGCTTCTTGGGTGGTTCCCAGCCGGGCGCGCGGGAGACGATCATCGACATCATCTTGCCTTCCATGACGGGAGTACGCTCGATGACAGCCGATCCCTTTAAGACTTCTGCGATACTGTCCAACAACTTCCGCCCGATATCCGGGTGACGCATTTCTGCTCCCCGGAACTTGATGCTCACTCTGACTCGATCACCTTCGGCCAAGAACTCTTGAATCTTGCGGGTCTTTACGTCTACGTCATGCTCGTCTGTCCGTGGGCTGAGACGAATTTCTTTCAAAGTGACGGTTTTTTGATTCTTACGAGCCTCGTTCTCTTTTTTTGCCTGTTCGTACTTGTAGCGACCGTAGTCCATCAATTTGCAGACAGGCGGGTTGGCGTTGGGCGAAACTTCGACCAGGTCGAGATCTCGTTCACGGGCGATATCAAGCGCACGCAGGGGGGGCATCACTCCCATACTCTCGCCGTTTTCATCGATTAAGCGCACTTCACGCGCACGTATGCGCTCATTGACCCGCGTCTCGCGCGGACGGTCGTTCCCCCGAAAATCCCTGTTAATAGGCTGGACCTCCTTCTTGGATACAATTGGTTGTGTCAACAATGAAACAAATGAAAAACAACACATAAAATGCCTTATAAAGTGTAGCATATTGCTTAAGGCAAGTCAAATTAAATCGTCGCATTCTGTCGTGCGCGTAACATGGTAGTGAGCTTGCTCACCACGTCATATCGTCCGTAAGAGGGCATGAGGTAGACACCCTGTATCTGGCTGCGTGCAGCGATAAGCAGTTCTTGCGCCAACTTCAGTCCTTCTTCATGGCCGTGTTCGCCTGCCAGCCGCATACGAGCGCGCACGTCATCAGGGATGGTGATGCCGGGCACTTCGTTGTGCAGGTATTCGGCATGGCGAGAACTGTGCAGAGGGATACAGCCGAGAATGAGCGGAATGGGCGGTGTGCCGACACACTCTAAAAAGCGCAGTAATGGGGCCAGTTCGTAGATAGGCTGCGTCATAATGAATTGCGCGCCTGCCTCGATCTTGCGCCAGTACCTGGCGATCTCCTGTTCGGTTTGTTCCTCGGTCATGTTCAGGTTGAGCGCGGCCCCGATATGGAACGAGCCTTGCGCGCCGATGGATGAGCCTGCCGCATCGTGTCCTTCGTTCATACCCTTGATGACCGCCATGAGGCCCACGGAATCGACGTTCCACACGCCCGTCGTGTTGGGATAATCACCGACGCGCAGGGGATCGCCCGTTAGCGCCAGGATATTGCGTATGCCCAGCGCGTGCGCTCCCAACAGTTCGGATTGCAGCGCCATCAGGTTACGATCGCGCGTGGTAAAGTGAATGATGGTCTCAATGCCGAGATGATCCTGGATCAGCCGCGCCAGGGCAATGCAGCCCATGCGCACACGCGCCATCGGGCTATCGGCGATATTGATGCAGTCCACACCGGCTTCTTGCAGCAGCGCCGCGCCTTCCAGAATTTTACCTGGATTCAGACCCTTGGGTGGATCGAGTTCTACACTGACGACAAATTCTCCGGCAGCAAGTTTCTCCTGCAAACGTGTCTTCGAACCCTGTTGAGGCAGGATGATCTCTTCTTCGATTAACCTGGCGATGATTTCCTGTCCAGAAGAGGCAGCGGTGGAAACAGATGGGACTGTTTTCTCTGCGGCGCCGTTGCTACTCTGGAGCGATGTGCCATACAGTCCGTCGAGCGCTGAGCGCATGGCCGCGATATGCCGGGGGGTGGTGCCGCAGCAGCCGCCAATTAAGTGCACACCGGCTTTTACAAAGCGTAATGCATAATCAGCGAAGTAGTCGGGGGTGGCGACATAGAAGAAACGGTTGTCGATGCGTGTGGGTAAGCCTGCATTGGGTTGGGCTGAGAACAACGGTGTCCTGTCATTCTGCTGCTGGTTTATTTGTGTGATCATTTCTTGCAAGGCATCAAAAGTCGCGGCCGGTCCAACGCTGCAGTTCGCGCCCATGACGTCAACGCCCAGGTCACTCAATACCGCGGCAACGCGCGCAGCAGATTGGCCAGAGAGGGTATGCCCATCTTCATAAAAGCTCATCTGGGCGACAACAGGCAACCCCCCTACCTCCTGCGCGGCCAGCACGGCTTGCCGCAGTTCAGCCAGGCTAGAGAACGTTTCGAGTATGAGTAAGTCGGCTCCACCCTCAAGTAAGGCTTCGATCTGTTCGCGGAAAATGGCCCGCAATTCGCTCAAACGATGTTCATCGGGCGCTTGTAGTGGACGCCCAGTTGGGCCGACCGCTCCAGCGACGAAGACTGGCTGGCCCGATACCTCGCGCGCCTCGCGAGCCAGGCGCACCGCGCTGCGATTGATGTCGCGCACCTGTCCTTCCAGGTTGTACGCCTCCAGTTTGGCGCGATTGGCACCGAACGAGTTGGTTTCAATGATCTGCGCGCCCGCGTTGATATATTCGCGATGAATGCTCGAGATGAGTTCTGGCTGCGAAAGATTGAGCGCGTCGAAACACTTTTCGTAGGTAATTCCGCGCGCATAAAGCAGCGACCCCATTGCGCCATCGCACAGTAACGGGCGTTGTTGTAGTTGTGTTAAAAGCGTATGCTCCATAGACTCCCACCGGCTAGCTGATTACATTCCCTGCCTTCTATTGTACTCTCATTTTGTGGTTATGGAAACCCAAGGCAGAACCTTACCAGGCGCCCGCGCGGGCGCCCTGGTAAATGTTAACTACTGAACCTTTAACTCCCTATCTTCTTTAGCCCCGTTGGTTGGCGGCATCATCATCGTTATGCCTGGAGTGGGATGAGGTTCCGGCTGTAATATGCCTGGCAGCAGTGATTTGAGGAACAATGTTCTGGTATGAGGGTCAACTTCTGGCGGTAACGTATTCAGCATATTCACCGCTCGGGTGGCAGACTCAAGGGCATGATCAATGCGCTTCGTGTGCAGTTCCAGCCATTGCTTTTCCAGTTCTAATTTTTTTTGCTCAATTTCCAGCTTCTGCTTTTCCAGTTCAAGCTGAACCGCCTGCTTGCTGCGCCGCGTCGTTGAATTGCCGGGCATAAGAGCATGTTCTTTAAGAGCCGCCCCTGGCTGTGTGGGAGTAGTGAATACGCTTTCTTCTTCGTTATCGAACCAGTCATCCGAGGTAAAGTGTTGTACCTGTGGGGGAGCCGGAGAATAAGCATCATCAATTGGAGCGCTCGTAGAAAGGTGAGTATGCAAGTATCTTTCCAGGTCAGCAGGTCGAAAACGCAGGCGGTGCCCTACTTTGAAAGCTCGTAATTCACCACGTTCAACCATACGAATGATAGTGCGAGGGTTGAGATCAAGACGCGCGGCAACATGCTGCACATCTAATAGCTTCTCCTCTTCCATGAGGCCGTCTCCTTTATGCGTGCTGCTCACTAAGACAAACGCGCGATCCAACGAAATTTTGTGGATGCCTTTCCTGTGATCCTTGGAGCTACGACGCCAGCTACGGGGGACTGCGGCCAGGTATGGATAAGTACGAACATCATACTATAGAGCATCCCGTGAATAAATAAAGCTACCCCTGTTCGCACGTTCCCCATTCAAAACATAAATACTTGCAATCATAATAGCCCAAAACAGACAAAATGTCAAGTATTTTACTGAAAAATACCCAAAAGTCATCCATGCGACGCATAGCATTCTTTCATAAATGTTCACGCTTATTGTTTTTTATTTTCTCTTATAGAATACGTCATATTAACATGTGACGGATGAATCGACAATAAGGTAACACAGACATTGACAAAGTTGCATTTTGAAGGTATAGAAGGACTAATAGGACGTGACGCAAAAATACACGATAATTACAACTGGTCCGTAAGCGTCAAAAATATTGACAATCGCGACAGCCAGCTTCGGCTAGTTATCAATCAGGAGCGGCGTGCAGGCGCTGAACATCCCCAATGGTGACTTTACATAATAGACGTGGCAAGCTTCCATTTATCCAAAAATTCAGCAAGGAGAATCGGGAAATGCAAAAATCGAATACGATAGATCAGCTAGGCCGTTATCGCCTACTGCGTACGCTTGCCAGTAAGGAGCACCTGGATGTCTTTGAGGGAGTCCATCTCGATCTGGGACGAAGGGCAGCGATTAAAGCACTCTACCTGTACGAGATGCGGGATAAACGCGAGCGTCAGCGGGACGCCGAGCGTTTCCGCCAGGAATCGTACCGGTTGGAACACATACGTCACCCTCATATTGTGGAGCTATACGACTATGGTGAGGAAGATGGCATTGCCTATCTGGTGATGCAATTTGCACCCTATGGCTCGCTGGCATCGCTGCACCAGATAGATGAACAACTGTCCTTTGCTCGTATTCGCAGGTATGCACAGCAGATAGGCAGCGCGCTGCAAGCCTTGCATGACGCGGGTTTGATTCACCGCGACGTTAAACCCGGCAACATCTTCATGGGAGCAAACAAGCAGGTGTTACTGGGCGATTTTGGGCTGGTGACCGAGGATCAGAGTAGGCAGATGCCGCGCAGTTTCCTGGAATACGGTGGCACGAAAGTGTATATGGCGCCTGAGCAAGCCAGGGGACTCCCTTGTCCTGCCTCCGATCAGTACGCCTTTGCCACCATGCTCTTTGAGTGGCTCGCCGGATGCAGGCCGTTCGAGGGAACGGCTGATGAGATACTGTATCAGAGGCAGTATTACCCGGCCCCTTCGCTGCGGGAGTTGGCGCCAGACGTTCCGGCTGCGGTTGAGAAAGTCATATTGAAGGGCTTACAAATAGACCCGTTTAATCGCTATAAAAGCGTCCGTGAATTCGTAAATGAGCTGGAGTGTGCCTTCAACCCTCCGGGCCGACAGGCTACTCCTGTCAGGCTGCCCTACTATGCTGGAACCGCTCAACCCGGCAAGGCGCATGTTGGTCGCCGGTATGGTAGCCGACCTGGGCAACTAGCGCCAGGGCGGAAGGCCATGCCGGTCAATGATGGGCATAGTTCGGAAGCGCTTCGCCTTGCACCCAAAGAAGACGTACGCGAGCCACAGTTTGACGAGTTTACAGTGCAGCCCTTGCCGCTCTCGATCCATGAAGATGCGTTTGAGGTAGACGAATGCGATTTGGAATTAGTCCCTGCTGATGGCGAAGGTTTGGCACGAAGGGTGTGGAATAGATTGGGGAGTTGGGGTAAATCGTAACAACACCTGAGACCTAGCGTTAGGTTCTGTAAATCCTGGCTGAGTGCGATTTTAGATTTCTTGGGCGACCTGCGAAGGTCGCCCAATCTGTATCATTCGGCAGTGACATCGATTGGTCAGTAGAGTTACGGAAGCAGCTCAGTCACCGTCCAGGTATCGATGTATTTGGCGAGGTAGGCGTGATGGGGAGCGAGCAGATCGCGGATCTGCTTCAACTGGGCATAGCTGGCAGGACGCACCGCCAGGAAAGAGCGCCCTCGGTTGACCTCCTGCAGGTACACATCGTAATCCATCGAGGTAACGATGTTGAAAGGCGACTGGTCCTGTGACACTGCTTCCACAAAATCGCGGCTCTCCAGGACGTGGATGTCGCGTTCATCGAAACCAGCGGCGCGCAGCGCTTGCGCGGCTTGCCTGGCATCTTGTAGATCGACAAACACGCTATGGACATATTTACGGGGGAACGGAGCTGCGGGAAGTGTCGGCTTCGTAGACACCGGCTCTTCAAGAGTCAACGGTTCATACGTTTCAAGGGTTGCTGCATAATTCATGATTTGTAACCTCCTATGCTGTTCTTCTGTTTTCACTTGTTCATTTGTGACTGGAGAGTATTCTCCTTTGACATTGATAAGGGTAGCACGGGTTCATTGAAACTCTATTGGATATATATGTGAGTGTTCCAATGTTCATTTCTTCGCTGCTCACATGCGCTATATACGATTACAGCAAATACAGGCTTGACCCACGTCGATCCCCTCTGTATACTAGAGCAAATTGTTGAGGTAGTTTATCTACCTGGCTCATCCTCCTCATTGCGAGGATGGAGGAAGAAATACAGAGCGTGAAGCGTCGCATTTATTGGTATGTGCCACGTATACCAGTCCTGCTTGCTATAGCTTTGATTGGACTGGCTGCATCGCTTGTGTGCCTGTTTCTCCTCAATCAAGCTCAGGCGCTTTTTTCGGGCGCACATAAAAGCCTGTTGCTCACTCCACAACAGATCGCCCAGGATCAGCAATCTCCCCCTTTTGGCTTTCAATTTCCCGCGCACAGCTTCGCCAACACCTTTCCCGTCTTCACCTGGTGGTTGGCTATTACACTGCTCGGTCTTGGAGTATTTCCCCTGGTATTCTCTTCACTGAGAGGATTGGCAGATCGTGGCTATATCTTTAGCAAGACGTTGGGCATACTCTTGCTGGCCTACCTTGCCTGGATGCTGGCTAATATGCGCCTGCTGGCGTTCAGCCACCTCTCGATGGTGATCGTGACCGGCGTGTTATGTGCAGCTGGCGCCGCGCTCCTTTTCTGGCAACGGGGCGCAATACGCGACTTTCTACGGCTGCGCTGGCGTTTCCTCTTGCTAGAAGAGGCGCTCTTCACGCTGGCCTTTTTGCTTTTCGCCGGCATTCGTTCGCTCAATCCCGATCTGTGGGCCATCAACCTGGGCGGTGAGAAGCCGATGGAAATGGCCTTCCTGAACGCCATATTGCGCAGCCCTTACATGCCGCCCATCGATCCCTGGTTCGCTGGCGGCTATATCAACTACTACTATTACGGTTATATTATCTTCGGCGCGCTCATCAAGCTCACAGGCATTGCTCCTTCGACGGCCTTTAACCTGGCGATCCCTACCCTCTTCGCATTAACGTTTGGTAACGCATTTTCGCTGGTCTACAATCTCAGGCGTCGTATGCCGGTGGCCCTGCTCGGCGGCTATTTTGCCGCGATCATCGGGAACTTTGACGGCGCGCTTCAACTGAAAGAGCAGGTGCAGGCTATCCTGGCCCATCTGCCACTCCCAATGTTTGATTACTGGCGCAGCAGTCGTATCATTCCCTTCACCATCAATGAGTTCCCTTTCTGGAGCTTTCTCTTCGCGGACCTGCATCCCCACGTGATGAATATGCCCATCACAGTACTCATGCTGGGGATTATCGCATTGTTCTTTTGTTCAGATAGCAAATATGAAACATCCTTGCACGCTCTGCCGCTCTACGCGCTTGCCGCCTTTGTCTTTGGCACGCTCGCCTGCGTGAATCCCTGGGATATGCCCGTCTACGCCCTGCTTCTGGGAGCGGCTCTTGTAATGCGCACATTTGTTGCCACAAAGGGTAAAGCGGTTACAGCGCGCATCGTTTCACTGGTTCGCACCCTGGGGATATTGATCGTATTGTACGGGTCTGCCTATTTACTGTACTGGCCTTTCTATGCCAGCTACCGGCAGTTGTATGTGAATGGCCTGGGATTCGTCACACAGGGAAGCAGCCTGGGCGATTATCTTACCATTAACGGCCTCTGGATCTTCCTGGCTCTGAGCTTCTTCTTGCTCGAACTCTATCGCTGGTGGACACCGCGGCTGGCAGCAAGAATGGTAAGCGAGCCTGCCACCCGCGTCGAAGTAGCGCGTCACGTTGCCGGTTATCTGCTGCTGTGCGGGGTTGTCTTGACGTTCGTTGCCCTGCTCGGGCTGAAGACGTTGCTGATAGGATTGATTGCGCTAGGGGTATTCCTCTTTGTTGTGCAGCAGGATGCCGGAACGCGCTTCACTTATCTCCTGCTACTGATGGGATTGTGTATTAGCCTGGGAGTGGAAGTAGTCTATGTGCGCGACTTTTTAGATGGTGGCATTTATGCGCGTATGAATACGGTCTTCAAGTTTTCCATACAGGCCTGGTTCTGTTTTGCCATCGGCGGCGCGTTAGTCGTACAGCGCCTCTGGCAAGGGTCAGGAGGTTTTGTGAAGCGCACCTGGCTGGTCATCTTCGCGCTGCTCATGGTGGGCAACTCGCTCTTTGTGTTGCCCGGCACGCTTGCGCGCATTCACGATCACCAGCTCTGGGTGCAGTGGCAGCCTCCCGCGCAGAGCGCCAATTACATCCCTACGTTGGATGGAAGCGCTTTTATGCGCGCGTGGTATCCCGGAGACGCGGATGCTATTGCGTGGATGAATGGAAATATCTCGGGGTCGCCGGTCGTGCTGGAGGCTGCCGCGCCGTACTCATTTTCGTGGTTCAGCCGCGTCTCCGTCTACACGGGCTTACCCGGTGTGCTGGGTTGGCCAGATCACGTCGGTGAGCAGCGCACCAACGACCAGGTCTTGAACCGCCTGACCGATGTTGGTATCATCTATACAACGCCCAATGTGAAGCTGGCCATACTCTTATTGCGCTACTATCATGTACGCTATATCTACGTGGGCCAACTGGAGCGCGATGCCTACGCCCAACAATCGACGACGGGCCTGGATAAGTTTGATAAAATGGTAGGAAAAACGCTGCGGCTCGTCTATCGTTATCATGGCGTCACTATCTACGAGGTGATAGATGGCAGCGAATAGGAGAGATGGGCGCTTGCAATAAGATGAATGGCACAAATTAGGAACATATGAGATAATGAAAACGTCTTATAATGAAACGAACTGTGCAGTTCGTAAAATTGTGCTGTAGCATGCGTGTTATTATAGGGGTACTTATTGCCACTTCCTGAAGATATATTAGAGAGAATCTATGCTTGAACTATTGCAGATGTGGGCGCTGGTTGAAGTGTTGGGTCTTATGGGCCTCCCGCTCACCATTACCGTATTCAAGAATCTGCCTGACCGCGGCTGGGCCTTTACAAAAATTGTAGGCATGGCATTGCTGGCTTTCTGCGTCTGGCTGCCATTGATGACGTTACAATTTTTACCGTTCAGCCAGTTGTTCATCTTCGGTGTGCTGCTCATACTGCTCGCTCTGAATGTCATCGGCTTTGCGCGCGTCTGGAATACCCTTGTCCAGTTGGTGCGTACTCACCTGGTTTATATAGTGGTCTGCGAGCTGATATTTTTCGGCATGATGTTCTTGCTTGGCTGGATTCGCTCCTACGGCCCGGACATCCGCTTTTATGAAATGTTTATGGATGAGGGCTTCCTCTCAGCCATCATGCGCAGTCAACATTTTCCTCCCAACGATATGTGGCTCTCCGGTTATCCTATCAACTATTATTACTACGCGCACTATACGATTGCGGTGCTGGCAAAATTGCTGGGGCAGCCGTCCTCTATCGCCTTCAATACAGGTATCTGCACATTCTTCGGCCTGACTGCGGTCAACATCTTTGGCGTCACGAGCAATATTGTGGCATGGGCAAGTCATCGACGGCGCTCCAGCGAGGTGAGTCAGGCAAAGCGTTCGCCTTTCGCATTCCTGAAACGGCGCACATCTGCAACACGGTTCGCGTTTCCGTCAATGCTCGGCGCTATTCCGTTTGGTTTGATCTCCATCCTGATGGGCCTGGTGCTGGGTAACCTGGCCTCCACACAGAGTTGGTGGAAAGACCATGGCGATCTACCTTATTATTACTGGTTCAATGTCAGCCGCATCGTCGATAAGACCATCAATGAGTTTCCCGCCTTTAGCTTCCTGCTTTCCTGCTTCCATGCGCACGTGCTGACACTGGCTTTCACCATCCTGGCCATCGGGCTCGTCTTCAACCTGTTTTTAGAGCAAGGCGATAGCGGCGACCCCGAAGACGCGAAGGGGCTGCGCGTGTTTGGACGTGGGTGGAGGCTCTTCCTGAATCTGGGCTTAATGGCGATCGTGCTGGGCGGTTTGTTCACCATGAATGGCTGGGATTTACCGACCTACCTGGGCCTGGCGCTCGTGTGTATCGCCTTACAGCAATGGTTGGCCTACAAACGTTTTTGTTTTGAGCTGGTGCTGGATGTCTTTACAAACTGCGCTTCGCTCGCCGCGCTCTCATTTTTCTTCTATGCTCCATTCTATCTCAATTTCATTTCGCCCTCGCAAGGCGTCGGTATAGTAGGGGCGGCAGACCGCTCCCCGATATCGGATGAAATGTTGATCTATGGTACGTTTATGTTCCTGTTCGTGTCATTGCTGCTGGTCAATCTGTTGCGCGATCGCTCCCCAGCTTCCCCGGCGGATGCCTTTCAATTAGCGGGAAACCCGGGCGCGTTACCTGCCGTCACAAATGCGTCGGGAGACCAGAAGCCGTTGATCGGCGCCAATGGACATGCTAATGGCTACCATGGAGATTTTACCCACCCTGATGATACATCTAAGAGCGGCAATCGATTGACCACAACGAGCGGATCTCACGCCGTAGTTCAAGGGAGCCAACAGTTTGTGGCTATATCGCGGGCCCTCCTCGCATCAACGGATGACAAGGATGCCGGCAGTGAAGAAGACATCGTGGAGATCCCTCTCGCGCATAGCACATCGACCCCGCCTACGCAATCAGAAGAAGCTGAGCGTGAGGAAACTACGAGTTCTTCCGCTGGCCGCCCGCACTGGCTAACGGTACGTTTCGTTTCCCAGGTGTTGATTATAGCAGCAGCTCTCTTGACGCTGGTATTGCTGAAAAATAGCCTGTGGTTTGTGATCGTTGGCTGCATTACTGCGCTGGGTGTGGAATTGACGCTGTATCATTTGGATGACCGCCCACGGGCGTTTACGCTCTTGTTAGGCACGGTGGCATTTGCCCTGGTCGCTCTGACAGAGATTTTCTACCTGAAGGATGTCTTTGCCGGGAACTTCCCGCGTATGAACACAGTGTTCAAGTTCTACTTTCAGGCCTGGGCGCTACTCGCCATTACATCGGGTGCGGGAATGTACTTTATTCTAGAAAGTTTTCGCTCCGCCTCGAGTTCCATCGGCATGCATTTGTGGGTTCGCCGGGTAGGGCAGACGGTCTGGTCTGTCGTCTTCCTGTTGCTCTTGTTGGCCGGGATGGTCTATCCTCTAGTTGGAACGTACCAGCGCTACAATCAATTTGCGCAGCGCACCAATAGCCTGAACGGCATAGACTATCTACAGTCCTACAGCCCTGGAGACTACTACGCCATTCAATGGCTCAATAGCCACGTGGAAGGCTCCCCGGTAATTGTGGAGGCTTTTGGACCTCTGGGGGGAGATTACAGCGACTACGGACGTATCTCAGCCTTTACGGGGCTGCCAACGCTCATTGGTTGGGCAGGACACGAATATCAGTGGCGCGTGAACTGGCTGAATAACGATTCCTTCGCGGCCGATTTTTACCAACGGGGATCGGATGTCAACCGCATCTATACCTCGAAGGACCCCCAGACGGTACTGAGTATCCTGGCACGTTACCAGGCAACGTATCTCTACGTAGGTAATCTTGAAGTCGCTACATATGCTGGCTCTGACCTGAGCCGTTTTCGTCAATTTATGCCGATCGTTTACCAGGCCAATGGCGTAACTATATACAAAGTTCCCGGAAATTCGTGATGCCAGCGTTGTATTACTGGAATGTATTGAAAGTTGGGCCAGGAGGAGTAGTCCATTGAAGAGCTTTGAGACCAGACCGCTCGCAGATGAGAATCATGCAGACCAGGTGTCGAATGAAATTGAAACTGAGTCCCCCGAAGTAGAACGTGAACATGAGGTCTCTGCTGAGCAGGGGGAGCTTGTGGTAGTGAGGGGAACGACTGAGGACATTGAGGCGCCCGGTGAGGAAGTTGACGGGCAAATACTGCCGCCTCCGCAGCGCCGCGCCCTTCTGGGGAGTCATTCTGCTGGGCGCGATTCTGCGTTTCTGGGGATTGGGAGATAAGCCGCTTCATCACGACGAAAGCTTGCATGCCTACTACTCCTGGCAGCTATTGTTGAATCTTGAACACTGGTCCTGGTGTATCAGCCCGCCGCCATCGGATCCCAGCTACGCGTGCTATACCTATAACCCGTTGTTGCACGGGCCGTTCCAGTTCCACTTTATCGCGCTGGTCTACAGAATCTCTCAATTAGTAGGCGCGCCCGATAATGGTATCAGCACCACCACGGTACGTATTCCCGCGGCGCTGCTGGGTACGTTGATCGTGGCCCTGCCCTACTTCCTGCGTGACTACCTTGGGAAATGGGGCGCGCTGCTCGCCAGTTTCCTGCTGGCGGTATCACCATCTATAGTCTACTTCTCCCGCTTCGCACGTGAAGACATCTACTTTGCCTGTTTTACGCTGGTCTGGATTGTAGGTGTCGCACGTTATGTGCGTGATCGCAAGATGCGCTGGCTGGTGATTGCTGCTGCCGGTTTCGCCCTCGCCTACGCGACGAAAGAAGCCATCTTCTTAGAGATGCTCATTTTTGGCGCGTTCCTGGGTGCGCTGATCGTGTGGGAGCTCGGTTTGAAGCTGCCCCTGCGCGCGCGCTTGAGCAATGGTTCTTCACCGGGAGCGTTGCTGCCGCAGACATTCGCTCCGCTGTTTGTGGTGGTCTACTTCGCCATTGCCGGTATAGCGGGAAAGTTGTTGCTCAACTGGATCGACGCCCTCGCCAAAGTCATCGTGACTCCTGGAGGAGCTCCCACAGCACAAGCCGATCAGTTTGTCAATAATTTGAAGCAAAACACGGTGGCGACCATCCCCTGGCTTGGTATTGCATTGGGCGTTTTTGTGCTGATCCTGCTCTTCCGTGAGATGTCGGGCAAATTGCCCTCCCAGGAAAGACGTGGATTGGCGAAGTTCGTCGATCCACAGAAACAGCCGTTGTTGGATGCCATTGTCACTATGCCCTGGACGCATTGGTTCTTTGCGCTGCTGTGTGGCTGGGCCATTTTCCTGGTGCTGTTCACCGTACTCTTTACCAACCCGGCCGGTGGCATCGGTGATGGTATCTGGCAGGGTATCTATTACTGGGTACAGCAGCAGCAGGTGGCGCGTGGCAACCAACCCTGGTATTACTACCTGATGGTCATTCCTCTCTATGAGCAGATAGGAGTAGTCTTCGGCTTGATCGGCATCCTGCGCTGTATTGCCCAACCGACTCGTTTCCGCCTCTTCCTGGTCTACTGGTTGGTAGGCAACCTCTTCCTCTACTCCTGGGCCGCTGAGAAGATGCCCTGGCTGACCATCCACATGACCATGCCCTTGATGCTGCTGGCAGCAATTGGCCTTGAGCCGGTAGTTGTGACATGCGTCAACTTTGTCAGGCAGTTCTTAAGCAGCAAGGCGGTCGATGCGCCAGTTGCAGAGGCAAGTGTAAACGGCAATGTACCGCCGGTGGTCAGTCAGCCCCCCTCGCGCCGCAGAGTCGGCCTCTTTTCGGGGAGTGCGGCACTGCTGGGCCTGGTCGCGGCGTTGTTGTTACTTTTGCCGACGCTGCATAATACGTACGAGTTATCGTATATTCACCCCGCCGATGGTCCGCACGAAATGCTGGTCTATGTGCAGACGACCACTGATGTCAATATCGTCATGAACAAGATCAATCAGCTGGATCAGAAATTCTATGGTGGACAACACCAGATACCCATTGCAATCACGGCTGATGCAACGTGGCCGTTCGCATGGTACGTGCGCGACTATCCCAACATCTGCTTCGATTATCCAACCGGCTGTCCAACCTGGCCGAAGAATCTCCCGGTAATCATAGGCGCCGGGGATGCCATCTACAGTATGGAGACTCAGTATACCGCGGTCGGTGGTGGACGCACGAACAGCCTGGGTGGCAGTCCCTACGTGTTCCACCAGTACCACATGCGCACGTGGTGGGATGAAGGATATAAGCAGCCCATCTGCGAAACGGATCCCAGCGTTTCTTGCGCGGGACAGCCCCTCTATGGCTACGTTGGCCCATTGCTCTGGCTCAGCTACGGTAATAATCCGCCTCCCGGCGCGAAATTCAATTTCGGCCTTGCCGCGCAGCGCATCTGGAACTGGTGGTGGAACCGTACTGCCTTCGGCGACACGAACGGCTCATTCGATATGGTGCTGCTCATCCGTAACGATTTGAGTAAAGCAGTTGCGCCGTAGGGTGTTTTTCAGTCCGACCACACCCAATCGCGTATCTCGGGCATATCCGCACGCGCGTGGCTCTCCGCATTGCCTCGATACACAGGTGATAGCGACTCATATGGTTTAGCACGACCATATCGAACGGCGTGGTGGTCGTTCCCTCTTCTATGAACCCGCGCACATGGAAACGCGGCGTGTTGGGTCGTCCGTGCACGATTTCATGAATAGCCCGCGCATATCCGTGGAATGCAAACACCACCGGCTTGTCTTCCGTGAAATGCTCGACAAAGGTCGCATCATCCATGCCATGCGGATGCAGGAAAGGCGGGTAGAGCTTCATCAAATCCACGATGTTGACCACGCGTACCTTCAATTCAGGCAGGTGATGCCGCAGCCACCATGCCGCAGCTACCGTCTCCAGGGTAGGAATATCCCCCGCACAGGCCAGCACCACATCGGGCTCCAGGTGCTGGTCATTGCTCGCCCACTGCCAGGTGGAGAGGCCGCGCGTACAGTGCTCAACGGCATCCTGCATAGAGAGCCATTGCAGTTGAGGCTGTTTATCGATGGCGATCAAGTTGACGTAGTTGCGACTACGCAGGCAGTGATCGGCCACCGAGAGCAGGCAGTTCGCATCCGGCGGCAGATAGATGCGCGCGACCGTCCCTTTCTTCGAGAGTACCACATCGATCAGACCTGGTCCCTGGTGGCTGAACCCATTATGATCGTTGCGCCAGCACGTAGATGTCAACAGAATGTTAAGCGAGGAAACCGGCGCGCGCCAGGGCAGTTTGATTCCCTCTTCCAGCCATTTGGTGTGCTGCACGGTCATCGAAGCGGATACCAGCGCGAAGCTTTCATAGGTGGCGAACAATCCATGTCGCCCTGTGAGCAGATAGCCCTCCAGCCAACCATGACAGAGATGTTCGCTCAGTACCTCCATCACGCGCCCTTCGGGGGAGAGATGATCATCCGTCGGGAGAATAGGTTCCACAAAAGTGCGGTTCTCTACCTCAAAGACGTTTCCCAGGCGATTCGAGTTGGTTTCGTCAGGACAGAAGAGGCGGAAATTGCGCTGTCCGGCGTTTTGCGTAAAGATGTCGCGCAGCATCTTCCCGAGCTGGCGTGTCGATTCGGCGTGCTCGGTCGCAGGCGCCTTGACCTCAAGCGCGTAGTCGGTAAAGTCGGGTATTTCCAGGTTAACCATCAACTTGCCGCCATTGGCGTGTGGGTTGGCTCCCATGCGTCGATCGCCGATCGGCGCGAGGGCTGCCAGTTCTGGCTTAAAGCGGCCATGCTCATCGAAGAGGTCTTCAGGCTGATAGCTGCGCATCCATTGCTCAAGTATGCTCAAGTGTTCCGGGTTTGTCCTCACATCGGCCACAGGCACCTCGTGTGAGCGGAACGTCCCCTCGACGGGAAGCCCATCGACCACTTTCGACCCCGTCCAGCCCTTAGGTGTGCGCAAGACAATGACAGGCCATGCTGGCTCCTGTGTGAAGCCACGCGTGCGAGCTTCTTCCTGATACGAGCGGATTTTCGTATAGCAGGTTTCCAACATCTCAGCGAAAGCCTGGTGCATCGACACCGGATCGTCACC